>CALMJT010000212.1 GCA_937864365.1 uncultured Alteromonadales bacterium
TCCTATAATTTGAGTTGATCGGTGCTTTTAAAAATTTAGCTTAGAATATTACTTAACAATCTTTGTAGTGCGCTTATTGGGGCTACGGTAAATTTTTCGAGTTCAAGTTTTTTAGGTTTGCCCTTTGTTTGTTTAAGTTGTTTATTTAAATTTTGTAGGTCTTTAGTGGTTAATACTAAGCTGGCTTCGTTGGGTTGATGGTGGTTACCCAGTTTATATATTTTACCGTTTTTAGATATTTCTATGTGCGAGCCCAAAAGTAACGATGTAGGGTTTTGTTGGGTGAAGTTAGCCAACCGTTGAATGCTGTTGCTGTATGCTTGCCAGTCTTTTATGTAAATTTTTCCGGGATAGAGTGTATCGCCGGTTAAAAGCCATTGGGTGTTTTTATCGTAAATGGCGATGGATTCTTTATGGTGACCGGGTGTTGGTATTATTGTGAGTTCGCGATTGCCTAAATTGAAGGTTGAAGTTTCGTTAGGCCAGTTCGATAAGTTAAAGTAGTTTTTGAATTCTTCGTTGTTTGGGGTAATTACGTGAAAACGCGAGTCGGAAGCAAATTGCTCATCACCGGATATATGATCTAAATGGCCGTGGGTGTGCGCAACAATTACAGGCAGTTCAGCGACTTTCGGCTGATCGATTATTTTTTGAATGGTGTTATACAGTGGAATTTTCGCCGCATCAGATGTGGTACCGGTATCTAGAAGCAGTATGGATTGCTCACCAATCAACACATAAATAAACGGCGCCTCGTAACTTAAACATTTGTTTTCACGCAGAATATAGATAGATGGGTTGTACTCAAGTACTTCAATTGCTGGGTCTGTATTTGTTTTGCACTTCTCAGAACCGTGTATCCAACCATAATTTTGAAGTAAATCGTCGGCGTAACAAAACTTGGTAGTAACTAACCCCAATACCAACACCAGTGAAGAAAAATAATAACCTACCCTTTTGGCCTTCATAAAACGCCCCACGTTAGTAAAAATTAACTATTGGAACCTCTGATTAACTCATCCATGATTTAATCGGAGGACAGAAATTGAAAATACGATTTCCAATTTCTTCACAATTTCAATCACTTATAGTTCTTGAAATTGGCGACACATCCTTGTGTCGCCGGAAACTCTAGGTTAATCAGAGTTTCCTATTGAATACTCGAATGGCGATTTAGACTTGAGGAAGGTTTAAAACGTTTATAGGAACCGACAGTTAATTAACTTATTTGATCAGCCAATATATTTATTATCCGAAACCAAGATATTTAAGAACCTCTGATTAACCTAGAGTTTCCTTTAGTTAAAGATAAAAAAACCCAGCATAGCTGGGTTTAGTTTTTAAAACTTTATAATTATTGTTAATTAATTGCGTACAGTAATTTCGTACACGGTTGTTGTGCCGCTAAGTTCGTGACCAACCACGAGTAGAGCTTCTCCGGTTGGGCTTCTGTCGGCGGGAACAAATTCCATACCTTCTGGGCGTTCGTCACCAGGGTTGTTAATCAGCTGAATAAATTGCGGGGCAAATGCGCTGGTAATGTCGTATAGATAAATATCGCTAGAACGTTCTGCGCCGATAAATGCGTAGGTTCGGCCGTTAATTACACCAATGTCTACGGCTTCTGGTTCGGCACCTTTGGAGTCGCTTCGGCTGTCATTGTTATTAAAGCCTAAGCCGTTTCTACCGGCGGCTAGTTTGCCTAGGTCGTCGCCACTGTCGAATACAATGCCTAGCTCTGGGTTCCAAATTGAGAATGAACGAGCGCCAAAGGTATGAATGGTATCGATATCGCCATCACCATCGTCGTCGCCATCTTGGTTGGTGATTTCTAGTCGGCCAAGTAATGCTCGGTCGCCCGCATTTTCAAATTCGGGATGATTTGGATCTAGCTCTAGATCTTGGCCGTCCACTAGATCTTCAACTCGAATTTCTTCCGAGAAAGTATCGTAATCGCGCGCATCACCTTCGTTGGCGGTAACGACAAAATCAAAACCGTTTGAAGAATATGCAGCAATGGCGTCTGGCTGATAAATACCAACGATATTGTAGTTTTGGAAATTAACGGCATCGTCGCGATCGCTAGCGTCTAATTGATTACCGCGAATGGAGAAATCTTTTGTGCCCAGTGAATGAATGCTGGCAATGCTGTTGTCGGCAAGATCAATAACGGCAATGGCGTTGTTTTCTTGCAAGCCAACGTAAGCAGTTTGCGAATCACTGGCTACGGCGATGTACTCGGGTTCTAGATCTTGAGCTACCGAGGCATTTGGGCCGAAGATGCGAATATTTTCATCAAATTCTGCTCTGCGTGCGCCACCTTCATTAAATGCGGTGAAATCTAACAAAGTCGCCGAAGTTGCAGGTACGCCGTTGGTGATATTAATAATGGCAACGGTACCGATGGGATCGTTGCTGTAGTCGCTGCTGGGTTCACCTTCACCGGCAGAGAGTACTTTACTGCCGTCGGGTGTAAAGGTCACCATGTCAGGTAATGCGCCCACTTGCACCGCGTTTATAAAGCTTACTGCCTCACCAGAAACGTCGTAAAAAGCAATAAAACCTGGGTCTTGAGTGTTATCGGCCTCTATGGCTACGGCCAATAAATTACCAAACACAGACACACTGTTGGCATTGCCTATAGCAGCTGGTGCTAGGTCGCCAACCAAATCGAGGGTTTCAATAAGTGTTAATTCGCCGTTACTAAGGCCAGAGGCATCTAAGACATCAACACTTTGCGCCACGGCATTGACCACAAAAACTCGCTCACCGGCGGAGTCAAAGGTAACAATTTCTGCGGCGCCGTCTGGATCTGCCTCTACGGTCGTAAAGGTTGCGATGGCTTCCATGCGCACGGTTTGCGAAACCACAGAATCGGCATTCATGGCATCGCGCGACATAACCAGTAATTGGGTTTGTTCGCCGGTAATACCAAAATCGTTATCGTTAATTAATAAAATGGTATCGTCATCCAGCAATGCGATGCCTTCTAATTTTGTAGGTGCGGTTAGGTTTTCCGGTAGGTCTGTTAAGGTGTTAAACGCTAAGGCTTTTGCTACTGGTGTTGCGTTAAAGCTTACCAAATCAAAAACGTTTTCTAGCACACGCGGATCAGAAGACTCATTAGCGGTAACCGTTGCGCTGCTTAAATCGGTGCCTAAAATATTTTCGGCGGTCGCAAGATTAATTTCGTACAGTTTGGTCGTGGCAGTGCCGCGCTCTAAAACCAATAATTGATCGGTATCTAACGCAGTCATTTCAGAAATACGCACCGCGGTAAAATTATTGGTGATGTCGCCACCCAGCTGCGCGTTGCCAAACGTTTGTGGGCGATCGAGCACGTAAACGTATTCACCTACAGCTGCACCCAAGGTGCCATCACTGTTTAAAGCGTATTTCATTAAACGTACGTGGCGAGAGTTACGATAAATATCTGCCGTGGTGTTTGCCAAGGGGCTTTGCATAATAAAATACAAAAAGTCTTCGTTAGGCGATACGGCAATAGACTCGATACCGCGATTTAATTGACGAAAGCGATACACATCGGGAAGACCGCCAGTAACAGGATAATTTGCACTGGCTAAATCGGCGGCAACGCTTTGTGGTACAACGCGTTCTAGAATGGTTCCGTCGCTGGCAACGTGAACCAACGATGGACCGTATTCATCAGAAATCCAAAAAGTGCCATCCGATAATTTTACTAATGATTCTGGATCAAGACCGTTATTGTCGAAGGCAATTTGATTGCCGTCGTTATCAAAACTTAATTCGGTTGTGGCGGCTTGTAAATTATTGGTGATACCCGAAATTACATTGCCGTCTTGATCACGTAATTCAATTTCTTGAATAATTTCGGCACTAACGCCACTTTCACCGTTGACTAAACGCCACTGGGTGATTTTAGGCGTGTAATTAAGTTGCGGGAAAATCTTATCGCTGTCGTTATCAATTCCACAAAATTCTGCAATGCCTAAAATATCTTCGGCGTCGTCACAACCAATGTTTGGGCCGCGATCGGTAATGGTGTAAAACACCACCGCAGATTCACCGCGCATATGGAATGCACCGCTACCAAAACCCGTAGTTAATTCTAAAGCCGCTACATCAGCAACGCCGGCCGAAGAAAACATGGCAGTACCTAAAGCGCCTTGCGGAATATCCACTAATGTGGCGCCGGGTGCGCGTAAGCTTGCCAATAAAGTCGTGGTTTCTTCGCTATCAGCTGGGTTACACACAAAAGAAGTGTCGGTGATTTCTGAGTCGTCTAATTCGCCATTCGCGTTAGCATCTAAGCCACTGTCAATTTGCACACCGCCAAAACTGCAATTAACATCGCCGGGTAATAATTGTGTTTGACTTATAAGGCTGTTTCGCCCGTTGTCACCATTATTACCGTCGTCGCCATCACAGGCGGCGAGAGTTAGGGTTGCTGTTGCAACGGCAAAGGCTAAAAATTTTTTGCTAAAGGTCATTTTGAATCCTACCGAATCATTTTATACACCAAGTTCGGGCTACATAATGATCACGGGATATGACTCAGCGGTGACATAATTGTTACAATTATGCGTAATATTAGTGACAACTGAATACAAATATGACCACACCGACAGATTCTGTTAATTTAATCGACGCGCTGCACCAAGTTGCCGAACATTATGAACAATTAAAATCGGCTAAATCGGCGTTTTTATCGATTTTTTTAAGTGATGCCAATAAAACCCTACCCCATTGGCTACCCATTACCGGTGAAAATATTCATTCGCAAGAAAAGCCGTTAATTGCCCAGTTTTTAACAAGTTTAGAAAACCAAAATTACGCCGATCTCATCGGGCGAATTATAAAATGCAGAAATAATTTTGGAATATTACCTCAAAAAAAAGCAGCAACCGTTGGTGATAGTAAAGATACAAACGAGTTTGAGTTTAACAATACTCCGGCGGGTATTATTTGCGTCAACCCAGAGACAATTTTTGCCGCAAACCATTTTAATACCGCAAAAGATGCGTTTAGAGAAAGTATTAATGTTGTGAAAACCCTTTCGGGATTAAAAAAAACCAAAGTTGGACGAATTATTTCGCAAGTATTGGTGAGCAATGATTTATCGAAAGAAAAAATTGGCGAGCGTTTAGCCGATTTTTTATCACCGCATTTAGATTTAATTGCCTGTTATCGAAAAATTCAGATATTACCCAAACAGTTAAATTCTTTAAGCTGGACGTGGATGACGCAGCACCGAGAAATTACTCGCGTTCACTTAGACGACGCTATAAAAATGGCGTTAAAACTGGAAGACGATTACACCCGTGATGCGGTTTTAAACCAACTGTATAAAGAAGACCCAAGCAAGCCCTTGGCGTATATTAAACCGATAAAACCGCAATTAAGAGCAAATATTGCGTGGCGAGAAAAACAACAAAATGAAGAGCTAGAAGATAAAAAGGAATACGATAAGAAAAAGCACAAACCAGCCGTTAAACGAAAAACCATCGTAACGTCGTCAATTTTGCTGTGCCAAGATACACAATTACCCAGACTAAAATGGCCAAAAGATAATTTGCCCAGCCATCGTTTAGAACGAAGCGATAAGAAAATTGAAGATCATCCAATCATTCATGCCTTGCAGCTTTATCGTTATAAACCCTATGTGGAAGATTTAGAAAGTTCTGATTAATGTTCACTATAGAAACCTCTGATTAACTCATCGATGATTTATTCAGAGGACAGAAATTGACAATGCGATTGCCAACTTCTTCATAATTTCAATCACTTACCGCTCTTGAAATTGGCGACACATTCTTGTTCCACAAGAAACTCTAGATTAATCCGAGTTTCCAATACTTAATCAGAACTTTAATCCATCCATTAACCCGTTATTCGACCGTATTTACGGGTTTTTTCGACATAGGTTTTTCAGGCGCACGATGACTAACGTCGTAACGACCTTTATTCTTTTTAAACGGCATCCATAACATTCCCGGTAACCAAGCCACTTGCTTGGCATCGCGAGCATAGCTTACCCCTATTTCCATATCTAAATGGCCTAATTGGGGTTGCGCTTTGTAGGTACCAAAAATTCGATCCCAAACCGAAAGGCTAAAGCCAAAGTTACTGTTGGCTTCGTTAATAATAGTTGAATGGTGAACACGGTGCATATCGGGCGTTACCAATATTGCGCGAATGATTTTATCAACACCTAAAGGTAAGCGAACATTGCCATGATTAAACATAGCACAAGCGTTTAATACAATTTCAAAAATAACCACTGCAACCACGGGCGGGCCAATTAAGAAAATTGCACCAGCTTTAATACCCATAGAAATAATAATTTCTATAGGGTGAAAACGTGTACCGGTGGTAACGTCGTAATCGAGATCGGCGTGATGCACTTGGTGCAAGCGCCACAATAACGGTACCGCATGGAACATAACGTGCTGTAAATAAATGACTAAATCCAGCAAAACAACCGCTAAGAGCACAGACCAAAGCAGTGGCAGCTCAAAGTGATTTAATAAGCCCGCATTTTGTTGATCTGCCAAGGCGGCAAGACCAACCGCTGCGGCGGGAAATAATATTCTTAATAAAAAGGTATCTAAAAATACAATTCCTAAATTGTTAAACCAACGTACAGGTTTGGCAACAGAAGGTTTTCGGGCGGGTTTAAACCATTCCCATAAACCCATAATGGTTAATATTCCAAGAAAAAAACTCAGCCGAATTGTCGATTCGTGATTCATAATAAATTCGGACCAAGCCATAAATTCCTCGGAATATTTTTAACATTGTGACTGTTTTGAACGTTGTTACTGGGTTTTGAATATCGCTACTGGGTATTGAATATCGCTACTGGGTTTTGAACACTCAAAACCTTATCTAGGCATCTCTGATTAACTCATCCGTAATTTAATTGGAGAGCAGAAATTGACCATAATATTTGCAATTTCTTTATTATTTCTATCGCTTACCCTTCGTGAAATCGGAGACACATCCGTGTGTCGCTGGAATCTATAGGTTAATCAGAGATGCCCCTATTTTTTAATAATTTCGCTCACGTCACGCATGGTCACCCACTCTTCAGCGGCCGTTGGATGAACACCAATGGTACTGTCAAAATGCGCTTTGGTTGCGCCAGCTTTAATGGCAACGCCAATAAGCTGCACCATTTCACCAGCCTCTGGGCCAACCATGTGTGCACCAACAATTTTATCGGTTTTAGTATCCACCAATAATTTCATTAAAATACGTTCTTTGGTTTCACCCAGTGATAACTTCATGGGTTTGAAGGTAGAACGGTACACCGCAATTTCGTCGTATTTTTCAGCGGCTTGTTCTTGGGTTAAACCCACGGTACCAACGTTTGGCTGAGAGAACACAGCGGTTGGAATATCGTCGTAACTGATTTGACGCTTGCCGTTACCGTACAAGGCATCCACCAACACCATCGCCTCACCCAACGCAACCGGTGTTAATGCAACACGGTCGATCACATCACCTAACGCATAAATTGACGGTTCGTGGGTTTGGAAATCGTCATTAACAATGATTGCGCCGTTATCAGCCAATTGAATTTGAGTGTTTTCAAGGCCCAAATTAGCAGTCTTGGGTTTTCTACCAGTGGCGTACATGACCAAATCGGTGGTAGTGGTTGAACCGTCGGCAAAGGTAACCAACAGCTCACCGTTATCTTGTTTTTCGAGTTTGGCGATATCGGAGTTAAAGCGTAAGTTCATACCCTTAACTTTTACTTGTTCGGCTAAGAACTCGCGAACTTCGTTATCAAAACCGCGTAAAAATAATGGGCCGCGATAGACAAGATCCGTTTTTGCACCTAAACCGTTGAATATTCCGGCAAATTCAATGGCGATATAACCACCGCCCACAACAATGACGCGTTTAGGAAATTCTTCTAAATAAAAGGCTTCGTTAGAGCTGATGGCTAATTCAGAACCCGGAAATTCTGGGACAAACGGCCAACCACCTACGGCGACTAAAATTCGCTCCGCCGTGTATTGTTGATCACCCACAGCCACTGTGTGTGGGTCTACGATGGTTGCACGACCATTGATAAGCTCAACGCCCGCTTTTTCTAGCATGGTTTTATAAATGCCGTTTAGGCGCAGGATTTCTTTGGTTTTATTGTCGCGAAGAGTTGGCCAGTCAAAGGTGGGATTTTCAACGCTCCAACCAAAAGAATTACCAACGTGAAAGTCTTCACTGAAGTGTGAGCCGTAAACGAACAATTTTTTAGGAACACAACCTACGTTAACGCAGGTGCCACCCAGAAACATATCTTCAGCAACAGCGACTTTAACCCCCTTGGCCGCGGCCATTCTGCCGGCACGCACACCACCGGAGCCTGCGCCGATTACAAAAAGATCAAAATCATAGGTGCTCATAGGTTTCTCCTGAACAAAATTAAATCAAAATCAGAATAAAAGACATTTACCGGCCCACGTTACTGCCGAGTAAGGTCTATGACAACAGCCAGAAATATCATTCCAAATATTTTCCATCTTTAAACGCTGCTTAACGACTCAGTTGAACACGGGAAACTGACTGAGACAAAAAATATATTTCCATTGTCATAATAGATTCAATTTGGACAGGATTTGAAGGTGATTAACCCAGTTCATGCAACAAGTATTTAAGAAAAGCCAAAACTACCAAATGGTAGATTAGTCTGCAAGATAGGAATTACCAGAAATTGACGTACATCCAAAGAAAAGAATAAACCCAAGCAGCGCCTGGGCTTACAAAAGAGAACTTAAGGAAAGGTCAGTCTGAAGCCGTGGCTCCAACCGGATAACTGCGTAGAACTTAGTTTCCAAGAGAGCTGCTCACAGGCAAGCGTGACCAGATAAAAGCCCAAGCCATCGGTTTTGGGTAATGCTTCGGATTGAGACTCGATCCATTTGGCCAATTCGGCTGGCATGCCGGGGCCCTGATCCAATATTTCTAGATAAGATTTAGTGACCACGACCAAAATTTCACCCTCGGTATGGCTTAAAGCATTGCGTAATAAGTTGCGGATTAGCAGTTTTGCCAAGACGGCGTCGGTAGCAAACGAGAACTGATTGACCCGAAATTGCGTGTTGATTCGACGACCATCCTCGGCATTAACATAGCCTATTTCGTCGATTATACCTTCGATAAAGGCGTCTAAAATGACCGTTGTCGCCGGCGTAGACGCTCTGGTTCTGCGCGATAACGTCAGCAGAGTCTCAACATTTTCTTGCATTTCTCCTGTGGCTTGGCGTATGCGATTAAAGGTTTTTTTATCGGCCGAGCCCAAATCGTCGCGTTGTTCTATTACCTGTAGCGCGCCAGAAATCACGGCAATGGGGGTTTTAAGCTCGTGGCCGGCCATGCTGATCATGGTTCTTTCTCTGGAAATTAACGACGCAATTTCTAAAATAAACCAGTTAAATGCGTGGGCGATTTCTTGAAGTTCATCGTCTGAGAAGTCGGTATCGATGGGCACCAAACTATCTTCAGGCATGGAGCGGCGAATTTGTAAGGTGAGCTTACGCAATGGATCGACCAATCGACGATTCGCTAGGACCGCCAAAATGAAATTCAGAACCAACGCAAAACCACACAAAACGCACAGCATAATTAAAAATAAAAACTCACGCTGCTCATAGTAGCTTACGTCTTTGGCAATATAATAAATTCCATCTTTTACAAGGTATACATTGATATTATAAACCTTACCTTCCCAGTCTTTTTCGCCATTAAAAGGAATGGGCAAATCTTGAAACAATACCGGTACCGATAAAGGATCGTATCGGTCTTGGTAAAAAGCCGTTAAAGATTCTGTTTGCCAAAAACGATTTTTTTGCAAAAAGTCGCCATTTTCAAAAATCTCCAACAATTCTTGCGAATCGCCTTGCACAATCTGATCTTCCATGTCTTCAAAGACAAACCACATAAATACCACAACGGTAAATAATGAGATCAAACTATTAATAAAGAAGGTGCGAAAAATTCGCTTTCCAAGCGATCCGTTCATCGTTAGCTTTCTAATTCTGGATTCAATAAATAGCCTTTTCCATGCATTGATTGCACAAGGCTCGTGCCAATACTGACCTTTAATACTTTTCGTAATGCCGATACGTGACTGCGTAAGGTGTGAGGATCGACAAAGTCATCACCCCATATAGTCTCGATAATTGTCTGATGAGATACATAGTTTGGATAAGCTCTAATTAATATCTCAAATAAATTAGCACCAATACCGGTTAATACCACAGATCGACCATCGGCACAGCTGACTCTTAAGGTACCTGGGTCAAACGTAACATCACCTGCTGTTAAGTTGTTATTATCTGCAAATTTTCGGCGCGTTAAGGCTTGTAGCCTTAAATCTAATTCGCGCATATTAAAGGGTTTTGTTAAATAATCATCAACCCCACTTTCAAAACCGATTTCTTTATCTTCAATGGCATCTTTTGCGGTTAAAAAAATAATCGGGGTTTGGCTGTTTAAATCATTTCTTAAACGGCGACAAATTTCAAATCCGTCGATTCCGGGCAACATAACATCCAAAACAATGACATCGTACTGATGAGTTACCGCCAAATGCAAACCTGTCAAACCATCTCGTGCAAAATCGAGCGTGTAATTCTTATTGCCAAAAAATTCATATAAATTTTCTGCAAGGGCGATATTGTCTTCAACAATTAATAGTCGAATATTGTGGCTTTTCTGACTCAAATCTTATTCACCGTTATACAGATCATTTTTATTACTGTTCACAGAAACATTAATTGCTAGCCGCGAGCTTTGCGATAGATCGAACAAAGAATATCTTCTATCGGTAAAAATGGGTGACAATTGCCATCTTTCGGTTAGCTTCTCTCGTTTTACCCATTTTTTAGGCGCCGCTAAAAATACATTTTGGTCTTGTGTTTGATAAAATAAAGCATCAATCTGATTCTCGTTAATTGACTTGACCTTTCCTGCCGTATAAAAACGCGCAGAAAACGGCAGCTCCCCAACATAATACAAAACAGCGTCGCTATCATTGCTCTCTTGCATGGCTGAGACATAACTTATCAGATTTTTCTCCGTTTTTTGTCGATTCACCCAATCATTATCCTGAGAGATGATTGTGGCCGCAACACCCACTATGGGTAATAAACTAGCAAATACGAATCCCCACTGTGTATATTTTTTGTTTACCTCAATCCACTTAGTAATAGATAACGCAAGAAGAATGGCAAACGCAGGCAATGCGGGTTGTACGTAGGTCCAGAGGATATTTCCGGCCATGGTAAAAAAGACCAAGGGCCATAACATCCACATTATCAATAAACCGCCGTTGTTATCATTGAAAGATAATTTTAACGACGTTAAACCTTCTTTTTTTAGGTTGGCGACTAGCAGAATCATAGCCACCAAACCCCAAGGAAAACTCGCCCATACGGCGAAAAACCAAATGGTTCCATGAGGATAACGATGAGCACTACCGTACAAATCGCCACCCCAACCTGGGTCTAAAAACCGTAAAAAGTGCTCACCAACAATAAAATATTGAATAAATCCTGGAGTTTTTAGCTCAGCGGCAATATACCACGGCAGTGTCAGCACCAGTGTTAACAGCGTTCCGCTCAGCCAAGGAAAGAGCTTTATTCTGTTTTTAAAATCAAACACTAACCACACAAAAATAGGTGCACCCAGCAGTATTACTGCGATTGGACCCTTGGCAAGTAATCCAATAACAATAGCTAAGAATAAGCCATAACTCCACAGTGTTTGCGATATTGATTTATTGCGTGAAGAAACTTCAATAACCGACGCCAATGCCAGCGTGGTTGCCAAAGTTAAAAACGGATCGGTTAAAACAGCGCCCGCCAAGACGTAACTTAAGGCACAGGTACCGTAAATCAACACACTCCATAAACCGGTTTGTTGATTGCTTAATCGCTTACTAACACGATAAATCAGTACCAGCACAATTAACGTAACTAATAAGGAGGGAAATCTCACGGCAAATTCATTTTCACCAAAAAGATTTATCGAAAGCGCCTGACACCAAAACGACAACGGCGGTTTTCCCCAAAAAGGCACGTCGTAATTAAACCATGGCGTGATCCAATCACCGGTTTCTGCCATTATTCTGGCTATTTCGGCGTAGCGAGGTTCGGTAGTTTCTATTAACGGCAGAGAATAAATGGCTAAAAGACGAGAAAGTAGCGCAAGACCTAGAAGAGCAAAAATATAGTGAGTAGATTTAGTCATTCTGCGCTACCTTCATCGATGTAAATTGCACACCGGATTGAATGTAGTCTTCACCCGCCGTTATTTTTTGAATTAAATAATTAGGTCGTTGTTTACTTTCAATATAGGTCTTACCCACATATTCGCCCAATATTCCTATGGTTAACAGTTGGATGCCACCAAGAAAAGTAATCACCGCAATAATAGAAGGAAAGCCCTGAACCGAATCACCTAACATCAAGGCTTTTAAAACGATCCATACACCGTAAACCGCGCCCAGCAACGCAGCAGAAAAACCAATAAATGAGGCCCAATGTAGAGGTGATGTTGAAAAAGACGTTATGCCTTCAATGGCTAAACGAAATAATTTTAAATAATCCCACTTGGTAACACCTTGCGCACGAGGATCGCGATCATAAAGCAGTATTTCTGTTTTTAATCCAATCCAGGCATAGAGCCCTTTCATGTAGCGATTACGCTCAGGTAAAGTTTTAAGCGCTTCAACAGCTTTTCGATCCAATAACCGAAAGTCACCAACATCTTCTGGTATGGTGCAATGACTTAATTTATTTAAAAATCGATAATACAAAGAGGAAGTTAATTTTTTTAACCAAGTTTCGCCGTCTCTTGTGCGCCTTTTCATTAATACAACATTGGCACCCTTCTCCCACACAGCCAACATTTCTGGAATTTTTTCTGGCGGGTCTTGTAAATCGGCATCAATAATAATTGTGGCATCGCCTTTAACATGATCCAGACCTGCCGTCATTGCCGCTTCTTTACCGAAATTTCGACTTAAACGCAGAATTTTTAACTGAGGAATGTATCGGGCTTTTCGCTCTAAAAAATGCGCGCCGCCGTCTTCACTTCCGTCATCGACAAAAATTAACTCGTATTGATATTGAGTTGTTTCTAATACATTAACGAGGCGAGAAAGACACAGTTCCAAAACTGGAGATTCGTTATAAAAGGGAATAATGATTGATATTAATTGCGATTTTTTTCGATTCGAACTGGGTAAATGAGGAGCGAAGAAACTATTCATACGGTATCCATTATAAAGCTCTAAAAACAACAGATCCGCAGTCAAGCGGAACAGCCATACGAAACCATGATGAACAGTGTAAAAAAAAGAACCTCAAACTAGGGTCTTCTGAACCTCAAGAAAACCTCAAATATCGAAATTAATGCACTCGAATTTAAACCGGAGCAGTGGCACTAATTTAATTTTAAGTTGTCGATAATAGGAATAAAGAATGAACAGTACAAATTTAGACGGTAGTCAAAGACTGAAAAACCGCTGATAAATTATTTAATAATTTCAATCATTTTAACTATCGATACAAAAACTGACGATCAATTTTGATTTCACGAGAAATTCTTATGAAGGAGCTAGCATGAAGGAACTCGCATGAAAGAGCTTTTATGAAGAAAAACCTTCAACACAATATTGAGAGATTTATTATTGTAATAATTTAGCAGCAAGAACGATTAATCACGAAACAATTATTCTAGGAACCTCTGATTAACCTAAAAATATTTAGATTATTATTTGAGAATACCGT
>CALMJT010000213.1 GCA_937864365.1 uncultured Alteromonadales bacterium
ATCACCGCCTCGAAAGCCCGTTAGGTAAAATGCTGACGGAAGGGCGCAAGTATGGCTTGTCACTGATTCTGGCAACCCAGACACTTAGTATGTTGAGCAAAGAAGAACAAGACCGAATCTTCCAGGCGTCTCACAAGCTGTTTTTTGCACCGGCTGAAACCGAAACCCAGACCTATGCCAAGTTGCTGGAACAATCGATTCCAGGCACCGACAAAAAAATGTGGCTGACCGAGTTATCCCGTTTGCAAAAAGGGGAATGTATTTCAGTGGGTCTGCATCTGGATGCAAGTGGCAGAGCGGTGCATGGTGTTAAAGTTGTTAAGGTTGCGAGTCTGCTGGTGCGAGCGAAGTCTTGAACGTATCTTTGAGGCCTAGATACTAGCTTGCGGGGTAGTGTGAAAATTGGCGCCAAAGATGAATTACAATCGTATATCGGGAATTGAATTAATATTATGATTAATGCAACCAAAGGTTCAAACGAACTCCAATTTGTTTCGATTGATGATTTGAGTCTGGACTTGTTGAATCCTCGACTGCCCGATTCATTTCTTTCGTCTGAAAGAGATGAGAGGGGAATCATTAACTGGATGTTAGAAGATGCTTCATTGATTGAACTGATGGCTGCAATATCTGAGAATGATTTTTTTGTCGGTGAAGCTTTATTGGTTGTGAATGAAAATGGACGAAATGTTGTTATTGAAGGTAATAGGCGGCTAGCAAGTGTTAAAGTTTTGAACAATCCTAGTGTAGCTGACATTCAGCAACGAAGAATTAAAGATGTTGTGGATAGTGCTAAATACATCCCGAGCAGTATTCCGTGCATTTTCTTTTCGGATAGAGTTCAAATTGATCAGTATCTAGGGTATAGACATGTGACTGGTGTTAAAACTTGGGGTGTTTTGGCTAAAGCAAAATACCTTAAGAGGCTAGCAGGTGCACAGAGTGGAGAGTCGTTATCTAATGTATCAAGGGATCTTGCCAGAAAAATAGGTAGCAGATCTGACTATGTGAGAAACTTGCTTGCGGCATATTCAATTTATGAAGAGGTGAAGGATAGAAGTTTTTTCCATATCCGGAATCTGGACGAAACAACACTATATTTTAACTATTATGTTGACTCTCTTCGCAGGGAAAATATCCGGCGATTTATAGGTGTGGATCCGGACTCTAGTAATCCTGTTTTGAATCTTAGGGTTGATAATTTAAAAATTCTAACGACGTGGTTTTTTGAAAAGAATATCGTTAATCAAAGTGTTGTCAAGGGCGATAGCAAAGATCTTTCTCTTCTGGATGATATTTTGGGGGATGAAAAAGCGACGTTGGTGATGCTTGACACAAATTCTTTAGATGAAGCATCTAACTATATTAATCAAACAGCTTCAACATTTACTTATGATCTTAAAATCTCCCTTAATGCTCTTGAACGCGCACATAGCTATATTCATACAATAAAGAGCCACAATGAAGATGATCTTTTGACGTTGAGAGATTTGTTCAATCTTTGTAAAACAGTGAGGGATTCTATAAAAGCTAAAGGAAGTGATGAGGAGTTTTGAAATGTTTAAGGGAGATATAACTCCGCCAAAAGGTACTGGGGTTTCTTTTAGATATGAACATTACTATTGTGACTTCGTTGAAATGTTAGCGTTGGTCAATGGAGGGGATTTAATTACTTTGTCTGATGTGAAGAGTCGATTTGAAAAAGATGTTGATCTAGGTCTTGATCCTGTTTCAGACTTGGATGTTGATATAAGTAAAAGTGACTCTTCGGAAGTGAGCCAGGGAGGGCGGTATTATGCTGAAGTTGCTGATAAGTGGGATGATCGGATATCTGTGTGGTTTTCTATCATGAGGAATCGGGAGTGTTGTTATGGGTCGGATTACCCTTTTAAGGTGGTTGGGAATACGGTTAGGTTGAAAAAGTTTTTAAATGCAAAAGAAAAAACGTACATATTTTTACTTGCTTGTTCCATGTTGGAGAAATTCAAAAACACTGATCAGTTGACTTCATTGTATGAGCTGGTTTGTGCAAAGGCCATGAGGAATTACTTGCCAGTAATAGCTCAGGTTCATGTTTTCGGAAAGTCTGCTCACACGTCTCCTCAGTTTAAAGGTAGTAAATTTGAAAAAATTCAACAGCTGTCGCGAGATTTAGGTGTGAGGCATGTTAATGACGCCTCTGATTATGACGTAAGAGATAGTGGTGATGGTGGTTTGGATATTGTGGCTTGGGTGCCATTCAGAGATGACTTAAATAAATCGAAGGTTGATGTTTATATATGTCAGTGCGCATCCGGAAAGAATTGGATCGATAAGCAAGATGAGCCTAGGAAAATAACGACTCCGCTTCCTCAGTTAAAAGATGCGAAAGGGGTTGTTTTTATTCCTTATGATATTCGGTCTTTGGATTCTTCTTTTTTTCATAAGACTGAGCTGACAGCGAGTTTGATAATTGATAGACATAGGCTTTGCAAACTTTTGAATCACATTAATGATTCTTGGTTTTATTGTACTGTGGGCTTAAAGGAAATGGTTTCTGAAATAATATCTTATAGGGAGCCGATGTTTTAATTGTTACTTCAAAAATGTTGTGCAAGGCTAGATATTGAACCGTTCGTTTCCATCACCAGCGCCCCATCATCCACATGACTACCCCAGGCCTTGTAGTAATCTTTAGCTTCAAGGTTTGGGTATTTCTGCTTCAGTAGCATTTCGACCAGATCACCGTAGTCTCCCAGCCAGGTGTATTTATCGAGCTCACGTTGGGTGAGCTCGATTGGGCTGCCATCCCATGTAAAGCCGCGTTCAATCGATGCAAAGAAAGCCAGGCGTGCGCCAATGTTCACGGTCAGGCCGGTGTTGTTCTGCAAACGGCGCAGTGAGTTAAAGGCCTTGTCGGAGATTTTCATTTTTTGCGGCAGCATGGTCTTTCTCGTTTCTCAATTCGGTTAGGCAGACGGTGTTCAGTTCAGGGCCAGTTTTTGCTGGCGCCAGAAGTAGCCTTCTTTGTAGGAAGAACAGCCCGTATGCGGGTTGTATTCCACCTCGAACGCATGAGAGATGTCTGTAGACAGTTCCTGATAGAAGTCTTCGTCCACTTCGGTGTCGGTCGACAGGATCAGGACCTCATGGCTGGCAGACGGGAAGTAGTTCTTCACCAGATTCTCGCGGTGACGGGAGTCCAGACGGCCCAGCGGTGTATCAATAATAATCGGCAGATTGCGCCCGGAGGTGCGACCCAGCGCTTCCAGCATGGCGATGGCATAAATCTGCTTCTCACCGGCGGAGAGCTTTTTCTTGTCGATGGCATGGCCGTTGTGATCAATCAGGGTAACGGCATAGGTTTCCGGATTGATGCAGGCGGTGACCAGCAGGTCGTCCTTACGGGCCAGCTTGCCAAATGACTTGATAAATTCCTGTTCCAGCAGGCTGATGCGATTGCTGCGTGTTTGCGCGGCAAATGCTTCCAGCATATGGCG
>CALMJT010000214.1 GCA_937864365.1 uncultured Alteromonadales bacterium
GACGGTGGTGATAACGTTGACGAGAAGAACGTGTATGCGGTGATTTTCAGTGTTTATAACCTGTCGGCTCAGGTCGATAAATTCAAACGGGCGATAGATCAATACGAGATGGACGATCTGTGTCGTGAGCTTGGTGTACCAAGCGACGACAGCCTGGTGATTTTGTTTGAACGCGGAGAAACAACTACTTTCACGCCGGATACAAACCCAAGCACAACAGCCCAGCGACGCCAATCGGGCAGCTCGGTATTTGACTGATTGAAAACGTCGGTAGTGGCTATTTTAATTGCTTCTGGCTACTGACAAGCCACTACCGAAATTCAAAGCGCTCTCAGCGAATATCAATCACAGGCGTTAAACACTCCTGCAAACTCAGACCTCCATGGTCGTCATGAGAACCCTCTCGAAAGGCGCTAATGCCCGGTGCAAAAGCAATGTTCACGCTGCCATTCCAATACCAAGGCGCGGTCAGATGCTCGCTGCTTGCGGTACTTTTCATGATGGCGCAGCGGGGTGTTTGATCACTGGTGGCGTTCTTGTTCAGAGTGGCTTTTGGCATTCCACCAGGCACCCACAACCAGCCATGGTCGGTGACAATGCGGATGTGCTGCCAGCCCGCTTGCTTCAGTCCGCGAATTCGGGCGCTCACTTCATCAAGAATGTCAGCGATTCGGCTTGGCAAACGCAGTTGCTCTTTATGACCCGCTTTATCCAGATCACCGGTTTGCACCCAGGCCAAGCCACTCGGATCACCGGTTTCAACACCATCCAAATACTGCCACCCGGCTTGCTCCAGTAACTTTTTAAAGCTGGCAGACGACAACTCGCTGCCACTGCTTTTAACCCGAGGGATAAAGTTGCTGTTGTCGATATCGCCATCAAGCAAGGCCTTGATCGGCATCACCGCCGCTTTTGCAGTGGCAGTAAGTGAAGGCAAGGCCGACCACTGCGTTGAAACTTCTACGGAATAATCCGCTTCCAGGCTTTTGGCAAAAGCCCGAGCCACATCAAAACGCAGGCCATCAACAAAAAACACCACCTGACTGGCAGTCTGGTAGGAGGCCGTGGCGGCATCCTTGATTTGATGATTTGCGCTGTTGTACCCGTTCAGTTTGACCAACTTCTGAAAGTGCTCGGCGCGACTTTCTAACCAAGGCGTGTAAATCACCTTCAGCACGCCTTCGATCACCTGGCGCTGACTGTCGTGTTGAGCACAGGCCATGGCTTGCAAAGCAGCGTAATCCAGCTGCCAGAACTCTCGTTCGTAGGCACTGGCCATGACATCAATAGCAGGACCGCCAAACGGTTTGTTTTTCAGCTCGATCAGTTTGGCAAAATGCGGCAAAGCGCAGGCATAAGGGGTGTAACCCAAACGAGACCATAAGCTTTCACTTCTGCCCGCGTGTTGTGCCTGCAAACGAGTAATCCCAGGCTCGACGTCCAGATCACTCTTGTTGGCCATTTTCGCAAAGGTGTTGGCCAGTGTTTGCTCTTCTTCCAACGCCAATGACAAATAACATTCAGAATTGAGTGCCAACGCCAATGGTTCGACCGTTTCCAGCTGTTTGAGCAACCCTGGCAGTCGTTCAGCCATATCCTCAAAGCGCGCCCACAACGCCGACCAAACAGGCTGAGGCTGTTCACACAGGTGAACCAGAAAGGTGGCGCGCCCCTTGTCGTCGGCATTCAATCCATATTCACGCTGACAGTATTGCTGCAGCATGGTTTGGCGCATGGCAGACCAACCCTTCGCAATGGCCGGGTTATCCAGCCAGTGCAGCAGATCACGAATCGGGTCTTCCACTACCAACGCGCCCAATTCAGCGGCGGTAATGCGCTTGCCTTGCAGTGTATTCACTTCGGCTTCCAGCAAAGGCTCCAGCACCTGAGCCAGAACCTCCTTCGTGGCGTTGTCTTGGCCGAGATCCAGTTCCAGGCCAATGGTGTTATTGGTCAAAAAACCGGAGACCGTCCAATCACGATTATTGTTGGGGGTAGCCCACCAGCGCGAGCGATATTGCAGCTCGGCCAGCATAGTTAAATGGCTGGGGCAGGTTTCAATCGCGCGCAGTTCGCTGCGCGAAACACCAGGCAGATAAATCACAGGCACTTTTTCTGTCTCAAGCGGACTAGCAAGCCCTGCGATGACGCATTTGAGCCATACCGCCGGGCCGGTACGTTGTTCGGGGTTATAGTCACCCAGTTCCAGCAGCTCGGGCATGGCGCTTTTCAGCAACGGCATGGCTGATTGCCAGGCCGCGTCTTTGTCGGTCCATAAAATCGCGGCCGGAGGCAAGGCCAGTAAATCGGCCTTATCTCCCAGTCGGCGAATGTGTTTGATCAAGGCGTCAATAATCTTCATGCGTTACTGCCGCCTTCCAGCTCCAGTGTGTCAGTAGCTGCGCCATCAACACCAGCAGCCGTGGCCTTTTCAGCTTGGGCTTTGGCATAGGCTTCACGCGCGGCTTGCTTGTCTGCGCGGGTCAGGTGGTGGTCGTTAATACGGTCACCTTCTTTGCCGCCATATTCCAGGCCAAGGTGATACCAGGGGGCACTTGGCACATCCGAGCCACGGTCTTTATTCCAGTTGATATTGGGTTTGAAACGCAGAATCCCCGCGCCTTTTTTACCGACGTCTTTGGCGGTCATAAAGGGACGAATATTCAGGCGTACTCCGTCGTTGAGGTCTGGTTCCCAACCTATGGGTTGTTCGTGCAATGGTTTCCAGCGCACAAAAATATCGTAGCCGCTTGCACCATCACTGGCGGCTTCACCCTGCTTGATGGCTTCCAGCTCGGCTTTTAAGGCCTGGGCGGCGCTTAAGCGAATATCCGCACCATCCACACCTTGTTTAACTGCTTCGGCTTGCTGACTAATCCAGTCGTTCAGGTAGGTATAAATCAAACGGTCGAGGTTATTGGCATCAAGCTGATGGTAATTGATCAAAGCACTGAAGCCGTCTTTTAAACCATCCCATACCTGCCAGATAAAAGGCCGATGCTGGAACAGTTTGCAGTGCTGCTCAAAAAACTTATCACGCAGCCATACTTCTATCGATTTGGCACCGACGCTGGCCAATAACTGCTCACGCACTGTGTTCGACCAGGCATCGCCATAAGCGGCTTCCAGCATGAGTTCCAAACGATGGGCTGCACTTGCTTCACCACGCAGCGCAGGCAAACAGACAATGCCATCGTCATCGACCAGATCACCCAATAAATCATCACAGCGATTCACCCAGGCACGCTGCTCTTCCGCCAACTCCATTTCTGGGTCCAGCTCTGCTGGCCAGCGGTAACCTAACAGGCGTGCGGTGGCGACTTGCAATACGCTATCGTCGATACGCAGATCACCTGTTTCGGTCCATTTGGATTCGTCACTCCAGACGACAGAACCGCACGGGTGGCCATGGAAAATCCATTGGGTCGGATCGTTGGTGTAGGGTTGCGGAAGGCCGTTGGGAAATCTAGTCTCTGCTATTTTGTTCCACCGTTGTTTATCAAAATTAACCTTAGTGACAGCACTTCGAACGTTTAATTTTCTATCAATCTCCCGCACATCTTTCTCAAAGTCGGTAGAATCACAGTAGCAATATATAGCCTTAAACTCGGCTTCATCTTTAGGGTTAAGAGAAAGGACGCTATCGTTCCAGAACGCTCCAACCGACAGCTTTACACTGATCGATCCTGTAGCACTGACCATAAGACCTGGTTCACCCTTGAAATCTAAGCCTCGCACCCAGACTTTCTGCCCCCCTTCACCAAGTCTTTCCGTAACATAGTCCCAGTATTCACCCTGGCCTTGTTCCCATTTAAACGAAGAAGTAAGACCACTAAAGAATGCATCATCTCTTGAAGGGACTTGAAGAAAATCCCATTTTTCAGAAAGTACTTCCCAGAAGCTAGCAACAAACCGGGAGGAGTCACCCGCTTGAAGCCCATTAGAATAAAGCACCTTTTCTGCTAGTAAATCTGAGCTGTTCAACGCCTCAATAGAAACAATATAATCCGGATTTTCAAGTTGTTTAGATTGATATACGGACTTCATGTTTCCAATCAGCAATCTATTTGCTTTATCTTCGGCAGCCTTGCAATCAGAAACATCTATCCCCCCAAACTTAATTACTTGATTATCATCAACATAATCGATATCAAATCTCGAAGATGGGCGGCTTTTATTAGCTCCGAATAATATCGGTTTCACCACTTCGCCAGTAATTGTTTCAAATGCACCACTGCCTAATCTCGCCAAAAGGTTCCAAGTAAGTGATGTTAACTGCTTTTTTCTATATTTTTTGTATCTGGCGAGAAATAACCAGTTGTGCGGTAGAACTACACTAGCGTGTCCTCTCTCTGTGGTCATTTCCAAACATCGGTCTAGGAAAACGGTCGCCAGATCATTTTTTGCAGAGGGATAATATAGTTCGCAGAATTTTTGAAGCTCTTCGCTTTGTTTACCCAGTGCCAGATACGGCACATTGGTGATTACCCAGCTGTATTGCTGGCTCAGTAACTGTGCGGCCTTGGTCAGGCCTTGAGCCGCAACCTGGGCTTCAAAGGTGGTTTCGTCGCTGCTGGAATCCAGTGCTTGCGTTAACGCTTGTTGCAGGGTTGGCCAGTCAACAATTTTTGCCGCATCACTGCGGCGTGGGTTAATCAGACTGCCCAGTACCGGCGCGTGCTGGAAGGTTTGTTGTAACCAGTCCAACGCGATGCTGAGGTTATTTTTCTGCTCTGCCGGATTAGCGTTTTGATTGTCCGCCTGGGCGGCAATCTGTTTGGCCAGCTGTTTCCATTCGCCTTTGGCTGCGCCAATGGCGGTGCCGCTACAGGCTAGTTGTAGTTCTGGCAGTTTGCGATACCCGAGTAGTTTGCCGGTTTCATCGGGGTAGCGCCAGGCTTCCAGAGCAATGGCAAAGGCCGCCAGTTCCACACAACGCTGATCCAGCTCTAGGCCATGCAGGTTCTGGCTAAGTACCTTGTTTACCGCGTCTTTGGCACTCAGGCCTTCATCGGCCATACGCAGGGGCACCAGCATCAAAAAGGCCGCCACCAAAAAGTGCCCCGAACCACAACATGGGTCGATCACCGTCAGCTCTGCCAGTTTTTCTGGCCACTGTGCAAAGGTACCTGCGGCAGGTGCCCAGGCGTTGTTTTCGCTTGGTGGCTGGTCAGCGTTGGGCTTTACAAAACGCAGATACTGCAGTGGTACTCCCGGCACACTGGCAGCCTGGCGCAATTCCGCTTCGGTGGTGGTGGTGGAGACATCGTTTTGCGTAAGCTTGCGATTGGCCCACCAGGCACCCAAGGCGTTGTCGAGCAGGAAGCTCACCATATAGGGTTCGGTAAATTTCTGTGTAACCGGACTCAACTCAGCTGCACCGATTTTTACACCTGATGCCCGAATTTCCTTTTCTTTAG
>CALMJT010000215.1 GCA_937864365.1 uncultured Alteromonadales bacterium
CAAGTGCAGTTGTTATAACATAGACTGTGAAGAAAATGATTGCAAAAGTTAGAGCTGATTCTGCACGCCATGCCTGCAATGCATCAAGGTTATTTTTAATACCTTCTATCGAAAGGTACTGAGAGAGATCAAACGCGAAGAACAACCCCACCAAAATCGCGATCGCAATCACGATAATAATTTTTTTCATGTCACTACCTTCTTTGCCAAAACGGCGTATAAAACAAATATTGTTCTTTTATAAAAGCATTACGCATGCTCAATAAAGCATTGGGATCAAAACAACCTCAATTGCTGGCACACTAGCATCAAATTTTTACAGGTTTTGCCAGCAACCCGAGCAAAGTATTTAATAAAGAGAAATACGAATAAGATAAAAGAATAAAAATTCAATTAACTCAGTGATCCACCACAGCTCGAACCCGAACCCGCAATACAGCCATAGCAGTGATCCGCTACTTTAATCGCACAACCTTGCAAATTATTTTCAAGCAGATCTTTAAGCTGTGCGTGAGCGCCGTTGGAATCAATAACAACCGGCATTTCTAACTGTTGGTTAAAATCGCAATCGTACAAATTACCTAGCCAATCAACGCTAACCAGATTCTTGCACATCACATGATCAAGATTCCCGAAGTTAGCATTAGTTTTTAACAAATTCATATAATCTGCGAACTTGCCTTTGGAAATGAGCGTAGAACCAAACCGCTTAATCGGCATATTGGCTAAGGCAAACAATTGATTGAAGTGAATGCCGAAATTATCAAACAAGTGCTTTTTATATTCTTGCTCGAGAGCTTCTTGATTGGGCGGTAGTGTCGCACCCAAAGGGTTGTAGACTAAATTCAAGGAAAGCTCCGAATCTGGTAAGCCATAACCCAATTTATTCAACATCTGCAAACCGAGAATACTGCGATCAAAAACACCATCACCGCGTTGGCTATCAACATTATCTTGGGAATAACACGGTAACGAAGCAACGATATCAACCTTATGTTCGGCTAAAAACTCCGCAGTACCTTCGTATCCGGGTTCCGTTAGGATTGTCAGATTGCATCGATCAATCACACGTACACCCATCGCCCGTACTTTCGCCACAAGCTCTCTAAATTGCTGGTGCATTTCTGGCGCACCACCGGTCAGATCGAGGGTATTAATGCCGCGAGCTTTAATCACTTCAGGGATCAATTGAATCAGCTCTTCAGACATCATTTCCTTGCGATCAGGGCTGGCATTTACATGGCAGTGTAAGCATCGCTGATTACACAAATAGCCGATGTTGACTTGAAGCGTGGTCAATTCAGCGCGGTTAATCTCGGGAAAGTCCGTAACTTCTAACAACGGCAAGGTAGCGTGCATAATGCCCTCAGGTTCTTTATATGCGGAATTTATTGGCTTAACAAAACTTAATCGGTCGAATATGACAGGCACCTTGCGAACTAATTCCATAGGTACTGAGCGAAAAAGCTCAATCGTCGGACACGATTTACGGAACTGGCTGTGGATACAAGGGCTTTCGAGAAAGTTAATAGCAGAAGTTAAAAAAAATTTAAGATTTGTACAAGCTAGTATTATTTCTCAACCGTACAACTAGCTTTAGCTCAAGCAGAACGCTTAGACGGAATTTAACAAACATAAAAACAATCTGCGATTAATCTTGATGGTATCTAGAAGTACACAAGCATGCCTATTTTGCCAATCTTTAATTAAAAAAACTCTTTACTAAATTAAGCATTAACGGTGCTTATGAATTTAACCACAAAAATAGATTTATTTCCGCTGATGAGGTTTCAGACCTCAAAGAAGAATCGTATACGCCTAGCAAAATATAAACATTAAATATCGCAAAAATTACCAAGGAAAAGGATTTTGTCACGGATAAAACCCATAAAATAAACTCCGCTAAATTCTCACTTTTCGTTAAAATTTTGTGGCTCGAAAAGTAACTATAACAGTGAAGCTACTGAATGAGAATTATTGTTAAATGAAAAAGGCGACATGTCGATTATGCTCAGCGCAAATACAGCAACTTAGCCCACCGATAGCAACCGTTTCAATCTGCAATTAGTATGTCTAGAAGACAAATTTTCATCAAAGATAATGAACCATACAGACGTAACAATACCCAATGGTTTAATTTAATAATCGCACTCAGTTTAGGAGTGCTTTCGGAGAACTCATGCCAACAACATTGCCACAGGCTGCTATCGGTATTTTAGGTGGAAGCGGACTTTACCAAATGGACGCATTGGAGAATGTCACTGAACATTTGGTGGATACACCATTTGGTAAACCATCAGATGCGTTGATTTGCGGAACTATTAATTCTGTTCCCGTTGTGTTTATCGCGCGTCATGGCCGAGGCCATCGTTTACTACCGACAGAAGTCCCCTATCGAGCCAACATTTTCGCGCTAAAACAATGTGGTGTGAAATACCTTATTTCCTTATCTGCTGTAGGGTCGTTACAAGAGCAACTTGCACCCAAACACATGGTTATTCCAGATCAGTACATCGATTTTACCAAAAAGCGTGACAGCAGCTTTTTTGGATCGGGCGCTGTTGCACACGTACCAATGGCACAACCGGTATGCCCTAATTTAGCGGATGTTTTAGCTCAGTCGGTAAGTAGCCTTGATGAACAAAGTCAGGTAACCCTGCACAGAGGTGGAACCTACGTTGCCATAGAGGGGCCGCAATTTTCGACCCTGGCAGAATCTTTGTGGTATCGATCTATGGGTGCGAGCATTTTAGGCATGACTAATATGCCAGAAGCAAAACTGGCTATGGAAGCGCAAATGGCTTACGCGTCTTTAGCGATGGTTACCGATTACGATTGTTGGCACCCGCACGAAGAACAAGTTTCTGCCGATATGGCAATCCGCAACCTAATGGAAAACGCCGCCAAAGCGCAGAAAATTGTTATTGATTTAGTAAAGCGAATTGATCAACAAAAACCGGTATCCAATGCGCACTCCATTTTGAGCACATCTTTAGTTACACCATTGGATGCCATGGACGAAGGCACAAAAGCCATTGTTGATATTTTAAGAAAATAACGACTATTAATTAACGGGAATTGTTCAACACAAGGATGTGTCATCGATACTAAGAACAGCAAGTGATCAAAATAGTGACAACATTGGAAATCGTGTTTTCCAGTTCGGCGCTCTGATTAAATCATGGCAGAGATAATCAGAGGCTGTTAAAAATCAACCAGCAAATAAATTCGTTTTTATAAAAATCAAAACAACGTATTTAAAAAGTAAACGTATTTAAACAATATTTGAAAAAAAACAGCTCAAGTAAACACATTTTAAAAAACACAATCCAAAGCAATACTTTTTAAAACGCTACAATTTAAATACTGGCCAATCTACAAAACGACACCAACATGTTAATGATTACGGACGATCTGGATAATCACCCTCAAAACAAATAATATAGTTTAAATCATCGTATGGCTCTGAGGTTTCCGCCCCGAGCAAAGGCGCGATATTTGGCAAAGCAAAAGTTTGATGACCATCGCCACCATAACGATTACCAACTATCGAGTACAACACTTGGTATTCATAAATATTTAGCTGCTGCCCTTTACACGCCAGCCAATTACGCGGCGCAAATGTACCCGCAAAACACTTAATCTCTCCCACATAACCTTGCATAAATACATCCTCTATAGGTAATTTTTAATCAAGCTTATGATTCACCGATTCTTGATTTAATTAAAAGCAACTGAATATATTTCGGACGAATTAAAAAATTCATTAAAATATAAAAGCTCAGGGATTTTATTTTTAGAAAAATACGCTGAAAATCGACAGCGACTAGCAATAATGACAGGATTCAACGCGTCAATTCATTAATTTTACATCGTTGAATTAAATTTTAAGGTGAAACTAGCGTTAATATAACTATTAGAAATCTCAGATTAACTGACATTAGATTAAGACAAAACTTACAAGAGTGAAAACACCCAAAAGCTCTGCAATACAATCTCTTAATACAAAAACACAAATATCCCATCGATCACTAAATTAGGTTTAACCATTCAGTAAACAGCTAAGTTTTAAAGGCCGGATTTTTTGACCATTCAGAATCTCGAACCCATTGCTCAAAGTTTTCTACGGTCATAGGGCGACCAATAAAATAACCCTGCGCCATATCACAATTCATCAAACCTAGACGATTTAGAATTTCCTTAGTTTCCACACCCTCTGCAACCACCTGCAAACCCAAGTTATGGGCGAGATTGACCGTTGAATTTACGATAACCGCGTCGTACTCATCGTTCATCATATTTATAACGAAAGAGAAATCGATTTTTAAGGTAGAAACTGGCAGTTGTTTTAAATAGGCCAACGACGAATAACCTGTACCAAAATCGTCGATAGAAAGTGAAATACCCATATCATGCAATTCTTGCAAGGTGGCCAAAGCACCTTTAGGATCAACCATGATGGCACTTTCGGTAATTTCTAATTCTAAATTTTTTGCAGGGACACGATATCGAACCAACGCATCACGAATAAAGTCCGATAAATTCCCGGCAACGAGATTACGCGCGGAAAGATTCACCGCAACCGTAATATTTTTACCCTCATTCATCCAGACTCGACATTGACGCAACGCATTGCGAATAACCCATAATGTCAGTGGATGAATTAAATCTGTCGCCTCAGCTAATGGAATAAATTCCGCCGGAGAAACAATTCCGTAGGTTTGATGATGCCATCGTAATAAAGCTTCACAACCAATTAATCTAGATTCATACAGACAAATTTTGGGTTGATAAAACAGCGTTAAACCATCATCGCGAATGGCCTGTGCTAAGTCATTCATTAACGCTAGGCGTTTATGAGTATATTGATCGAAAACAGGATCGTATTCTTGAATACCGAGCATTTCGGCCTTTGCTTGATACATCGACATATCGGCAAAGCGCATTAAGCTCGATATATCTCGACCATGTTCAGGGCAATAAGCAATTCCTAAACTCGCTCGAATTTCAACACCAATTTTTACCACCGTCACCCGCTGTTGAATTTCACTTAAAACAAGCTTTGCTAGGCTCAAACCTTCTTCTCTAGATTCTACATAAACGGCCACGGCAAATTCATCACCGCCGAGACGTGACACTAAAGCCGGTTGATCTCTAAAAGCATTTTCAAGGCGTACTGCAAACGCTTGGAGTAACGCATCACCCACATGGTGGCCCAAGGTATCGTTAATTTCTTTGAAGCGATCAAGATCGATGAGCATTAATGCGAGATTTCCGCCCTGATCAGTTTTGCTAATCGCCTCATCGATAAATTCGTAAAGGCGCTTTCTGTTGGGTAAATTCGTTAGCGAGTCGTGATTAGCTTGATATTCCAACTCTTCTAAATGAAGTTTGCGTTGTGTATCATCGCGGTGAAACGTCCAAAAACCATAAACGTAATCATCAATAATGACAGCATCGGTATTGATTGTGACCCAAATTTCCCGATCACTAACGCTTAAATTTTTAACTTCTAAGCAATTGAATTGAAAGTCATGAGTCTCAAACGCAGTTCTCAAGCTCTGTAACTGCTCTGCGGTAGCAATTTCCACCAAGGGTAAATCTACGACATCGACATAAAAATCGTAACCGTTCTGGCGGGCAAACTCGTGATTACAATCAGCAATTTTGGCCGACGAAATAATTGCATCCGAATTATGTTTAGAAATATCGTCTAGGTGAATTCGGGTTTCAAGCTCAATAAAAGCAATACCGTCGTGGCTGTTTTGAATAAAACTGCGATAACGTTGTTCACTGCGTTTTAATTCAAGCTCACTTTCTACACGTTCGGTAACATCTTGATAAAACCCCCATATTTCAATGACAGCATCACCATCGAAACAAGCGTGTGCACTTAATTCGAGCCAAATTAAACGACCATCACTCAATCGCTGACTGAATAAAATAGAATCGAGCGAAAAATTATTATCAATTAATTGATAAATATATTTTTCTATACGACTACTGGCCAATGGATAAACAGGTTTATCCAAAAGGTCTTTGCAATCAACACCAAGCCCTCTCGCATAGGAGTCATTAGCCTCGGTATACCGTAAGTACTCGCGAATCCATTGTGCTTTTGCTTCTCGACTTAACGACATTTGCATGGGGCGATCTAATTTTGCACCAAAAATTGCCCCTGAACTGTTAGCGATAAAATTGCGATAGCTAAGCTCTGCCCTTAAAGCATTAAATTCTTTTTGTTTAGCATCTGTAATATCGGCGATAATGACCATAACACCCATTAACTCGCCAACATCATTTTTTAACGGTAAATGGTCATAACGAAACCATTTATTATCGCCTGAAGATAAATTGGACTCTACATTTAAAACAGCTTCTCCAGACTTAAGTACCTGCAAATTGTTACGATCGCAATACGACATAGCCTGCGATGCAGGGAAAATCTCTGCCAAGGTTTTTCCGGTTAAACTTAATGGCTGAGCATTTAAGTTCGAAAATGCACAATAATTAGCGACCGTATAACGGCCATTGGCATCAACACACCAAACCGCACAGGGCAGGGAATTAATAATATTAACAACTGATTGCCAGTAATCAGATTCAAACCGCGAGTGACTCTTGGCTGATGCCGGTCGAGAGGTAGGATTAATGTTGTTTTCGGACATTAAATCATCATTGCCCAAAAATATGGCTGTATTTTCGCTGCTGTGACAAAAATCCAGACGAGCTTCTAACAGCTCTCCATCGATGCATTCATCATCAAAAACTAACCCAACACCGTGCAGTTTATTCTCACACAAACTTGCTGCTTCATCTGCCACAGACAGTAATGCATCAGTTTTACCAGCAAGCCGTGCTTTGGCGAATTGATTAGGATCGGTTTCTATTTGTTCTGGATCATTAATATCGGCTTCAAGACTCAGTAACTCTTGATTCACAGACAACTTGACGGCGGTCCAGCGAGAGACTAAAGAGCCATGAGAGAAAAATAATGTTAGCTGCCATTCATATAACAAGCGCTGATCATCGTCAAAGCTATCGCTGGTCGGTTCATTCAGAACACCCAGAATTATCTCGGCATCTTTATTGGAAAGCTTTTTTAACCATACTTTAGGATCGAGACAATGCTGAACATCGGCAGGTATTAAGGAGTCACCTGAATAGTTAAATAAGCGCTGAGACGGACACCAATGCCAAGTGTAAAAACCAAATTTAATTGGAGAACGCTCTAAAACAGTTTTAGCCATAGACTTAGAACTTCTAACATTAGCATTTGGAAAAATAACCTTTTCCAAAATTTTACCTCTCAACCAACAACAAACACTTGGCGAAACCACCCAATTCAACCCAAAATACGAACAGCAACAATTCGAGAAAGTCGAGATTCAACAATATCTAAGTCTAAAATTGCAGCCCCATTTAAATTCTAACGAAAGATTCTTAATGCGCTAGTTTCTGGCATTAAAATCACTAAAAAATAGCGGTTGTTATTTTTTTAGAATATATAAGCTGATTTTTTTTTACTGCCCACAAAACTTATCCACCGCTATTTATTCCTCCTTCAAAGTAGTAGAAGATTCATAATCAGCAAGTTGAATTCTAAGAAAATTTAAAGGGTTTAATACTGATTCGGAATGGAAAATTCAGAATTCAAAGAATAATGTCAATGAAGTTAATGCGTAAAATCATTACCATCTAATCTGCACACCAAAAACTACGCAAGTGAGAACATATATCATCGAGATTTGAGCAGGTACGAGACTGCCAGTGACCGGGTAACAGCCCTAGATAAGGCTGCTGCGAAAATCGCGAATCTGCAAGAACCACAACGCCCCGATCGGTTTCGGTACGAATTACCCGACCAGCCGCTTGTAAAATTTTGGTAACACCGGGATAAATAAATGTTGTAGCGAATCCATCGTAACCCGATTCATTCAACCACATCGATTGACGAGTTAAACCTTCCGAGGGAACCGGCGCACCGGATCCTAATATAATAACGCCATGAAGTTTATCGCCGTAAAAATCTAATGCTTCTGCGAAATAACCACCCAACACCACAAAACCCAGCGTCTGATTACCGGGTTCGAACATTGCGAACAGTGTTTCTCTTGCGGCTTGAGAATCAGACCGCGACTGTTTTACCGACGAAATATTCAGCTCTCTGTCAATAAAAGAATCATAAACCTTATCTAATTGATCAAACGAAGCAGCAAACACCAAATAGTTACCGGGCTTATGACTAATTACCGAAATAATTAAATCAACAACGTCGTCGATAACTTTATCGCGATTGTTCCAGCTAAGATCTAAATAACGTGAAATTAAGACCAATTGATTCTCTCTGGGAAAAACACTCGGTAATCTTAAATTAATGCTGGATAGTTTTTCGGCTTTTGGAGCACGACTTAAAGACGCAGAAAAAGCGATTTTTTTAGGTGTTTTTTGTAAAATCACTCGATGAATGTCAATCCCCAACTCATCCGTAGTATTTTCTGTAGCCTCTAAAACGTTGTTGGATGTAATGCTATCGACCATAGCAGAATCGCCTAATACACCAGACTCGCTGCCAAATCCAATTTGATGGGCGTAAAAATCCAGCGGCGATAGTGTTGCTGAAAATGCTGCTACCGAGCGTGCCCGTTTCAAATAAAATGCACTTACGGCGTTTGTATCAGCACATTCTATTAACACAACACCCGAAGACTCTATCGTGAGCATGATACCACTGGGTTTTATCTCGCGATAAAACAAGATAATTTCGCAATAACGATACAGTGCCAACAAAATATCTAAGACCGGTGATTGACTATCGTTTGCAACCAAAGACGCTCCGTTTACAGCTCTTGTATTTGCATTCAGATACAATCCCAGCTCTGAAAAATAAGTCGTGTAAAACGCTTCAGAAAATTGAGTGACTTCTGATAAGAGCGTTTGGAAAATCTTATCGAGGCTCTGACCGTCTAGATTCTGACCTCCTGGATTCTGACCACCTAGATGCAGTGTCGTAGGATTTTTGACAATCTGAACCTCAGATCGAGAAGAAGGCATTGGCTGTTTAAACGCTGCTAAATCGTCCGTGAGTTTTTCTAAGGAACTCAATAAGGAAGATACCAACCTAAAACTCTCTTTAAAGAACTTCCGTTGCTTTCTTAAAAAATGTTTCGCTACAGAAATTTCTTTCGGTACAAATTTTATCAAATGCGCTTGGCGAATTCGTTCGGGTAGATTGTGTGCTTCATCCACTAAAAATAGGCGTTCATTTTTATCGGCTGAAGTTTCTAATTTAACCTCTTGATTTAACGTTAAAATATAATTGATATCACCTACCACTATATCGACCCAGGGTTTTAACTCCAACGCCAATTCATGTGGGCACAAAGTAAACTGCTCCGCCAAAGCGCAAAGTGTGTTTGCGTCCAAGCATTCCAAACCTAAAGCTGCGTGCATGGCTGGGTATAACCGATCGTAAAAACCTTCTAATCGACAACAGCTTTCTTCATCACTATCGCCATTTAAACACGAGCACAGTTTTTCTCTGGCTTGAAGTTGCAATAAAGATGCTTTTAAACCCGAGTTAAGCCGTAGTGTGTTATAGGCATCGATCGCGGATTTTTGGCAGGAATTTCGAAAGGTTAAATAATAGATCTGGCAGACCTTTTCCACCGATGCATCGGTTAAAAATTTAATCGCAGGAAAGAGTACACTTTGGGTCTTGCCAATACCGGTTGGTGCTTCAACCAAGCATGATTGTTTGTTCCGGAAATTTTGATACACAAATCGAGAAAAATAACGCTGGTTATCTCGAAACTGTTCAAATGGAAATTTAAGATCCAGTATGGTTTTACGGGAATCTTCTCGATGCTCTTCAACCAGAGCAGACCATTTTAGATAGCGATCTAAAACGGTTTCAAAAAAAGTGCCAGCCTCGGACAGAGAGATTTCTTTCTCTATAATGGTACTACGTTGATCCGACATACTGTACAAATTCAACCGCAATATATAGCTGTCGCTTTGCCACTGTGAATCTTGACTAAGCAGATACGCGTAGATTTTTGCCTGCGCCCAAAACAGTGATAATTTAGCGTCGGATACGCTGTCGCTTTTCAGTTGCAGGGTTTTTATTTCTTCGATAATAATCGGACTGACCATGTCCGCTGGTTTCACTAAATCAATTCGTCCCTGAACAATAATTTTTCGGCAATTTTTGATAACTTGAGTCGTTACGGAAACTTCCGTATACCAAGATGGGTCGCGTTGTTTTTGTATAAATTGATGTATACGAATGCCGTCTTTGGCCTGTACACGCGGTTGAATTTGACCGCGAACAAGATTGCCGCTGCGAGCAAAGTCCAGCAGTTGCGAAACACTTAACCTAATCGTTTGCAACCCATTGCACCTGTATCAACTTATGAGGAATATTTTTTTGCGAAAAATATTTTAACCACCGTCGCTGATGATCTTGTAGCTTATCATTAGGTGCTTTAACTTCAATAAAACAATAGGTATTCTCAGGCGACTCTAACGTGGGAAAACAAATTAAGTCTGGCATACCGCGACGATGCTCGTTGAGATTCCCCCAAAGACGATTAAACAAACTTAACCAATCTTCAGTTTTGATTCTGGTTAACGCAAGCTCTAAACATCTATTATCTACAAACCGCAAATCAATCAACGGTTGCTTGAGTATTTGTACCGCAGAGTATTTTTCGAAGAAAGATGAGTAGTCAATAAACTCTGCTGTTAATAATTCATTTTCAATTGCCTGTTTAACAGCCCGTCTTCGACTGGTAAATTCAGCATCAAAAATATCGTGGGGTCGATGCTGAAATGGCTGTGTGAATGCACCGGGAATATTGGCGTATATTAAATCCCAATAAACGACCGAGAATACCGTTAACACTAAATAATTTTCGACAAAAAAGCAGCTACCAGCGCCGGAAAAATATTCAATAACACAGTCTTCGGCACCGGAATTAAAACGCGGCTGCTCGGGTTTTACGCAACTAATAATCTCCACGGGAGGCTCATAACGCTTGGGTTTTGGCCAATACAGATAACGTATTTTTTTCGTCAGCTTGTGCCCAAAACTCTCGGCAAATTCCAATTCAGATTCGTCGCTGCGAATATTATTAGCCACTGACACAGTAGCATCAAATTCACTGGCGTTGTTTTTAATCGATTGACAAATTGCCAACGCAAGTTGTGTTTGCTTTAAACGCTCGTGAATTCTTGCCCTTCGTTCTCTGGCATAGGCGGTATCAATTCCGGTGTATAGATCTAACGCTATTTGGAGAAAGTCTGCGCGTTCAAATTGATAAGCCAGTTTTTCGGTAATGGAAATTAATTGCCGATGAATTTTTGCCGCCGCCAAAGACTGCTCTATCGATAAGTCTTCGCGTATTTTGCGCTGCATAATTGAAACAATAATCGACAAGGTCAACCACAATAGGTGCGACAATGATTTTGATGGTCGTTGATCGCGTCCCGCCCGAGCAAGCAGTTCTAGTTGTTGGATAATCTCGGCACCGGCAAGCTCACGCCAACGCTTGAAAAACAGAAATATTTTCCAACAATTAAGATGAAGACTTAAATAATGCAAAAGACTGTCGAAGACAAATACTTCGTTATGCTCGAAATGCACCGAGAAAATTTCAAGATCTACATTTATTGCATTGATTATTGTTTTTATGTTGTGCAACTCAATGAATAGGTTGATGCTATTACTGTGTAAAAACAGACGATTTTCACGGTCAATAATGTAGGACTGAAATTCTTGCAGTTGTAAATCGCGCAATACGAACTGCGATAAATCTTGGCGTAAATTACCAAAATACATCACTCGTAAACGTGTAATCCAGTCGCCACAAATAAGCGTAATCGTTTCAAAAGGGAGTGGTGTTAAAAGTTCATCCGTTAAATGTGCTCGGGCGTATTCAAAAAATAATTGCCCTAACTGCGCTCGCTTGAGTTTTTTCAAAGAAAACTGCTCTGGTTGTGGATGCGCGGCAACCATTCCTAATTGACCTTGTGTCTCGGTCGCGAGCTCTTCACGCTGACGTGATTTTGAAATGACCGGAATCAACCCTTGAACCGAGACCAAGTCTGAAATTTTTTGAGCCTCAAGCCATGTTGCTAATTCTTCTTGTGAGAACAAAGGTTCAAGTTCTGTTGCTGCTCGTTCAGATTGATTGGCGACAAAACCATGGCAATGCAGATCAGCAAGAGCAGCATTTATGTCTGCGATTTCTGGGTATTGCAGTTTATCGATACGAAAAACTGTCGGCGCTCGCGACACCAAACGCACCAATAAACATTGTGCATCGAAACTGAGCTTACGAAAATGTTGATTAAAGGTTCTTTCTTGCGGTGTGAATAGATCGTCGTACTGACGCTCAACCAAATCCAGCAGTTCAAGAAAGTTTCGCCTGTAATAATCCGATGCCAAAGGCTGCGTTAATAAATTAGCTTGGGACGGACTCACTGAAACCCTTCTGAACAATATTTGAACGTTTTTGTGGCATTCGATGTTTATGGATATAATTTAAACACGTATGGTCTGATTAGTTTACCGCAAGAATAGAATATCTGGCATCTCTATGAATCACCCCGAAGCCTAGCGACCTTAGTTCTTCCGGTGATGACCTCTTAACTTGAGGTTATGCTCGTTATCGCGAAAGTTCGATGAATCACTCAAAAGGTGCTTTCATTAGATACAACCACCGCAAGGAGCTCGGCTTGAAAATCAAAGACAAACTAGCAAACCTTTACACCATCCGCAGTGATGTGGATCTGAAAAAATCTCGCAGAAAACAATCAACACCATCGGATTCCAACACTATTCCCGGTTTTGACTTCTTTAAAAACTCTCTCAGCAAAAGCTTCAACTCAACCAGCACGTTTCTTAAAGACTGCTGCACGTCTGCCACCGAAAAAGCCAAAAGCTTGCAACGCGGCATAAGCCTTTCGAAAGTAAAGCGTAAAACAGAAGTACTGAAAGCCAACATTCAAGCATTCACCACCAGCGAACCGCAGATCTACGATCGACAATTTGAATCGCGCGCCTATCGAGGCTCACGCACGCGCGACTACCGCTTAGTTATTCCAAGTAAAGTATCGTCCCACCCAACCAAACCCGTACCGTTGGTGTTAGTGCTGCACGGCTGCAAACAAGATCATCTCGATATTGAACACATTTCTGAATTTTCAAAACTTGCTGAAAAAGAAGGTTTTATCGTTGTTTATCCATTTATTACTAGCTACGCCGGGTTGCGATTTCGCAATTGCTGGGGCTGGTGGATGCGCAGTCAACGTGAAGCAGGTTCTGGCGAAGTTGAAGATTTGCACCAGCTCATTCTGGAGCTTTGTGAAGAATTTCCCGTTGATCAAAACCGAATTCACGTAACGGGCTTATCGTCGGGCGCGGGCATGACCGTGGCATTGATGGTGACACGCAATTCATTGATCGCCTCCGGTGCTCCGGTCGCAGGTGTTTGTTACGGAGAAACCGCTCGGGCGATTAATTTGATGGGCAACTTTGTGCAGCCGGGTTTTCAATCGGTGGAGGAAAGTCGTTCGTCCATGACGGAAGCTCTAGAAGATCCACAACGCCCTATTCCAATTTTAATAACCCATTCCAAACAAGACGGCACGGTGCACTTTCAATCCGGTGAAAATCTGCGAGATACCTGGGCACAAGCTTATGGTATTGATACTCAACATCCTGCTGCGTCTAAATTTGGGCAAACCAAGGGCTGCCAATGGCACTTTGAGAGTTTCAATTACCCTAAATCCTATGGCAGTGAATCGGGTAAGTCGCGAACGTTAATCGAAACTCTTTGGTTAGATGGGCCCGATCACGGCTGGTATGGTGGCGAAAAAGGTGATTTTAGTTATCCAGATGCGCCAAATATCAGTGAACAAATTTGGTCTTTCTTTAAATCTCATCCCAAACAATAAACTTTTTTTGCCTGTGTGATTTAAGAGCACAGGCGCCTCGCAGCGCTCAACTCGTTCTTAAAAAAAAGCCGTCAATCAATATGCTGCAATGCAATATTACGTCTTCTAAAATTCCAATTTAAGTGATTAAAAAAGATTATAAAAAAAACGGTTTTTCATAAATTCACGAACACAAAAATTTTAATTCACAATATCATCAAATTCTTGATGGGTGGATTCATACACAAAATAATAGGGGCACAGGATAAAAGCATGCAGAAATTGTAACATTTTCACGTTCAGATCAAATGTATGGACACAATTACAATGCTATTTAACGCAGGAAATTTGATACATCTTTTAGAGAAATACACTTAAATGCGTAGGTGTGAGCAAATGATCAACCGTTGAAGTAAATACGGATTAAAACGCAAGAGCGTCAACAAGCTAAGCAATTTCTGTCAACAAAAAATCCAGCGCCTAAATATTTTTTGGCTTTGCGTAAATTTAAATTCGGTAAATGTTGTTTAAAACATCACTAAAATTGCCTTTTTTTGCAATAAAAGCCGATAAATTATTAAAGCTGCTATTTTAAATAACTAGAATAGAAGGTCACACAGAAAAACTGTCGACAATAATGAAAATTCACCCTTATTTTTGTCGATAAGGAATTCGACAATAGCTGATTTTCTCGGTTGGACTGCAACCTTGCCTTTGTAAGTACAGCGCCACGGACTTCATTGACAATTCGCTGTTACTGGTTGGGCCGACAAAAACATGTTGCAATTGCAGCGTATGCTCTGGGTTATTACGTGTAAAATCAAAGGCATAGTAAGGCACTAGCATCGATAAACTTTCGCGAAAATAAATGGGTGCTTGATTGCTCTGAGTAAATATTGGCGAAACCACACGCCATTCTTGCTCTTCCTCGAATGAGGGATGCTTTAAGATGGCTGCGATTTTTAACAGATCACCTTCAATAAATTCAAAGATTGGAGTGAAATCGGGTATTGCAGCTTGGACGTAGTCTGCGTGGTTACTTTTTGCCGTATTTTCCACGGAATTTACGATTTGGCGAGCGATTTGCTTTTGCTCTTCGGGATTGTAGATGCACTTACCAACCGAAAAATCGTGGTAGGCAGCGCAATCGAGTACGTATGTTGGATTAAACCCTAAACTAACGCCTTTGCCGTGCGTACTGTAACCACGCCATTGGCTTAACAAATTACCATTAGCGCGAAAGGAGGCACCAAATAACATAGGGCCATCAACAATTCGATGAGAAAGCCACTGCGAAAACTGGTTAAGTAATTGGGCAAAAGCGGAACCAGCGTTTAGACGAATATTTATTTCGTCCGATAATAAAACTAACAAATGTTTCAGCTCAGTTGAATCATTCATATAGCGAATATCGCTAGCGCGGAGCATTTTCGATTCGACGATACCCATTAGACCGGTCAAAGAGGTGTAGTGATACAGAGTATCTTCGGGAGTTTGTGCGTATAATTGCTGAGATATTTTCGTAATCATGAATTTTGCAGAACTGATTCTTGTCATGTGAATCAAGATAAACTAACTAAACAAAAAAAATAACACTGTTTTTGCTGCACCTGCAAAAAGAGTGTAGCCCGTGTTAATTTTTTGGCACAGTAAAAATCCTTATAATGTCGTGGACATACAATAATTTTCTTCTGCTAAATTAAAACTAGCTTCTCTAAGTTAATGTATATCTGTCTATCGTTTTACTGTATTTCCCATTAATATCACGACCCCCGGATCGACTCCAAAAAAAATCAAGGAGAGGGTGAATGTCCGACAAGACTCCAGAAGAAATTTTTAAAGAAGCATCGCTTGCGTATCACCGCTTACCAAGACCCGGTAAATTGGAAATTACGCCTACAACAACTCTAGAAACACAATCCGATCTTGCAAGAGCATACTCTCCCGGTGTGGCTTACGCATGTCAGCTTATCGAAGAAAATCCTGCGGCGGCGGCAGAAGTAACTGCGCGCGGTAATCTCGTGGGTGTTATTTCAAACGGTACCGCGGTACTTGGCCTTGGTAATATTGGTCCATTGGCCTCTAAGCCAGTAATGGAAGGCAAGGCCGTTCTATTTAAGAAATTCGCCAACATCGATGTATTTGATATTGAAGTCAACGAGCCGGATGTAGACCGTTTCGTTGATCTTGTATGCGCGCTTGAACCAACCTTCGGCGGCATTAACCTAGAAGATATTAAGGCACCTGAGTGTTTTGAGATTGAACGTCGATGCCGTGAGCGCATGGATATTCCAGTCTTCCACGATGACCAACACGGTACTGCAATTGTTGCCGCAGCAGCGGTTTACAACGGCTTAAAAATCATCGGTAAAAAAATTGAAGATGTCATCTTGGTTGCCTCTGGCGCCGGTGCGGCCAGTCTTGCCTGTGTAAACCTAATGGTGAGCATGGGTCTTCGCAAAGAAAATGTTTATATTTGTGACAGCCGCGGCTTGATCTACAGTGGTCGCCCAGACGGTATGAACAAGTATAAAGAAGAATATGCTCAGGTTACTGACAAGCGTACTCTTGAAGAATCACTTGATGGCGCTGATATTTTCTTGGGTCTTTCTGGTCCCGGTACATTAACGCCGGAAATGCTTAAGAGCATGGCACCAAACCCGTTAATCTTGGCAATGGCTAACCCAATTCCAGAAATTCTTCCTGAAATTGCTAAGGCAGCTCGTCCAGATTGCATCATGGCGACCGGTCGTTCGGATTATCCGAACCAAGTAAACAACGTATTGTGCTTCCCGTTCATTTTCCGTGGCGCGTTGGATTGCGGTGCAACCACCATTAACGAAGAAATGAAAATTGCTTGTGTGAAAGCCATTGCAGAATTGGCAATGCAAGAATCCACACACGAAGTGGCAAAAGCCTATGCCGGTGAAAAGCTGCGTTTTGGCCCTGATTACATCATTCCAAAACCGTTCGATTCTCGTTTGATTGCGACCATTCCACCGGCTGTTGTTAAAGCGGCTATGGAATCCGGCGTTGCAACTCGCCCCATCGAAGATCTGGACGCTTACCAAAAACAACTTAACGGTTACGTTGTTCGCTCAAGCATGTTTATGCAACCCATCGTTGCAGCGGCACAGCGCGGTGAAGAACAACTTGCTTACGCCGAAGGTGAAAACGAAATCGTTCTGCACGCAGTGCAAAAAGTCGTTGATGAGCGCGTTGCCACTCCTGTTCTGATCGGTCGCCCTCAAGTGATCGAAGAGCGAGTCAAACAACTCGGTTTACGCTTAAAAATTGGTGAAAACATCCAAGTTGTTAACCCAGAAGACGAGCAGTTGATCAACTCTTTGAGCGAGCGCTACCACGCAATTGTTGGTCGCAAGGGTAACTCTTTTGATGCTTGCGTAACCATGTTGCGTACCCACGCCACCGTTATGGCGGCGATGTTGGTTCGCGAAGGTACCGTCGATGGTATGTTGGCTGGTAAGGTGGGTCGTTACGATTACCACTTACGTCACGTCAGTGAGATCATCGGCCGCAATCCGCAACATCCTCAGTTGAGCACACTTTCTACCTTAATTATGAAAGACGGCCCACTGTTCTTGGCGGACTGTTTTGCGAACGTTGATCCAACGGCAGAAGAAATTGTTAGCATCACCGAATCTGCTATTAACCAAGTTAAACGCTTTGGTTTAGAGCCACGCGTATCGCTAATGTCGCACTCAAACTTCGGCACGTCTAACGCGCCGTCGGCGATTAAAATGCGTAAGGCCGCAGAGATTCTTCGCGTGAAATTTCCAGATGTTGAATTGGATGGCGAAATGCACTCCATGGCGGCACTGGATATCCCTTACCGCGAAAGTATCTTTAAGCACAGTCAACTTAAAGGCGTTGCTAACTTATTGATCTTCCCAAATATCGATGCAGCGCACATCACGCTTGGCTTGTTACGTCGCAAAGCCAATGGCTTGATGGTTGGGCCTTTCCTATCCGGCCTTGCCAGACCTGCTCATGTGATTGTGAACTCTGCGTCGCCACGCGCGATCTTCAACATGAGTGCTCTCGCCTCAGCGGATATTTTGTTGTACAAAGAGCAATTCGCAGAGAAATTCTAAGCGAAGCTACACTCGTACTAAACGGCACCTCGGTGCCGTTTTTTGTGGGTATCCGATGGCCAGAACAACGCCTTAGTAATGGCGAATCTCCCGCATGTCATAACCATTAGCCGAAAATCGTTTGCAACCTATTTAAGCACTGCCTGCACGTGTTGAGTGCAAAAATAGCGTCTTTATTTTGAATCTTTAATCACCTTAAGAACGGCTGAAAGTTTTTTTTGCGATTTATGGCGAAAACTTTAATGGCTATTCCAAAAAACTTTTCCAATATCTGACCGTCGTCGCAAATTTTCGATACAAAGGCACTAACTCGCAAAACCCTGAAATTACAGTGCTTTTACATAGAACCTTTATAAAACCTAACACGAAAGTTTGAAATTATTTGGTTTTCGAAACATTATCGATATATAACTTCGCTAAACTCTACGACCAAACCGAATAAGTAGCGATAAAATTTTTGAACCATGGCAAATATCTTGCTGCTTAACCGTTTAACTTTTCTTTGAATAAAAACAGTGCAGAGTTGGGCGAAGTATCTGACTCAAAATTTCGATACCGGGAACCAAACAAAAAGGTTGAGTGAAATATGATTCATTGGGACAAACAATCCAGTTGCAAACTTGGGATCTTATTAACACCGGGATTCTGCTCACTTCATTTAACATTAGTGATAGAAGCGCTAAAGCTGGCTAACGAAGCCATGGCCTGCGAAGAGTTCGAATGGCAAACCTATGCACTGAATGATCGGATGGTTCGCTCCGACTTGGGCGTCAATGTCATGGCCGATCAAACCTACAGTTCGAATAATCTGCCCGACGCCCATCTCAAACTGATTGTTCTGACCAGCACAATCGAAACCGATCTATCTGCCAACTCTTCTCAAATCCTCAACCAATTACGTCAGCAGCGTATTGATCACACCATTTTAAACACTCGCACACTCATTCCAAATGATACTCAAGCGGCAACCGACAGCTCGCAAGTACTAACCGCAAGCCGCAAACACAATGGTGTGTGCGATACTGTTAAGGTGATTTTGAATTTGGTCGGCCAGCAAGGTGGTCAAAAGGTCGCACTGTGTGTGCTTAACAAACTCAGCCATCATTTTGATTTGGGTTCGCTGCTACAAAGTTCTCGTGAAATCCAAAACCAAGTAGAAGGTGCCAGCGCCGAGTACGCTAAGCAACCTAAGCTAGCCGAAGCCATTGCCCTGATGGAAAACAATCTAGAAGAACCTTTACCACTGGATGACTTGGCGAACTACATTCATTTATCGCGCCGCCAATTAGAGCGGCTGTTTCAGCGACACCTGCAATGCTCACCGTCGCGTTATTATCTGAGGCTGCGCGTCGCTCGTGCGCAATCGATGTTGCGCGAAACTCAACAATCGATCGTATCTATTGCCAACAAATGTGGATTCGTATCAATGCCGCATTTCAGTAAGGTTTATCGCGAGCAAGTCGGTATGGCGCCAAGAGATGAACGCCGTTCAATTAATGTTAAACGTACCGACAAGCAACCCAAAAGCCCCGTCGTATTTCATGAACAATTGCGATACAGCTCGGCCAGCTAAAGAATACGGACTCACCTGATGATCTTTGTCGCCTCTGGCTACACGGATCAACTCTCTCGGCAAGGGATTGCCATCTTCTCCCACAGATATTGTCTTTTAAATTGCTTCTCACTGATCAACACGCTATTAATAAAGCAGTTTGTGTCATAGAGTCATTCGTGACTTCCCTATCCAGAAGAAAAGTTGCCAAAAATCCGTTAGTATTCCATCGAACCTTGTTACCGTCTTTGCAATCAGAGATTACATTGGCCATGTCATGACACGCGCTTAAGTGCGCTAAACTTAATACACACCAACATAAGTTATTTGGGAATTATGCAATCAAGCTCTAATAATGATTTATCGAGCGTAAATAACGGTTTCAAAATCACCCGCGCGGTGGCTTCAGCAGCTTTACTAAAGCTCGAAACCAATCAATTATTAGACATCGACATGGCGCCACTGGCTGAAGATTTCTCCTTAGCGATCTCGGCACCAGGCTCACAACACGAAAAAATCATCGCTCCGGCGTTGGTAGAAATAAAATCTTCGGGTGAACATCAGCCATCTTCTTTGTTATTGGTTTTAGACGAAGAATTACCAATTGTTAAAAATATCGAACTTCGCTACCACCCTAAGCAGGTTTTGATGTGGTCACAGACCACCGACGAGAGCATTGAACCTTTCAGCGCTCAAATTACGGTTAAATATTCCGATAAAGCTGCTGCAAAGTCGGCGAAGCTGCTTGAAGCCATTCGCAGTAAAACGCAAAAAAGTGATCAAGCATTGGCAATGACAAGCAGTCCACCAGAAATACTGAGCGTCAGCGAAGGCAATACGGTAACCATCGCGTTAAATAAAATCATTGCTACGCATCAAGGTGTATCTGTTGCGGATTTTAAAGCCGATACCGAAGGCAAATGGCTGGAAATAATCAACGCCGTAGTTAATCAGCCCGAAAACGGCGGCGCTCACCAGATTCAATTGCAACTCAAACAAAACCTTAAAATCGGCTCTGAAATTAACGTTGTATTTAAAGCCAAACGTCATCCCATTGTTGGTATGGACGGCACACAAATTTCAGGCTTTAAATGCACCGCAAAATATATCGACGAACAACGTGTAGAATCTCTCGAAAATACCAGTCAAACCACCGTCGTTAATAATGCTCGAAACCCGCAAGCGCAAAGTTTTTATTTAAAAGATTTAGAACATTCTGTACACGATACAGACAACACCACCGGCGCCATTAAAGGTTTTTTTAGCGCAGCATTTCTTGGCCTTTTACCAAAATCCGTTCGGCAAAAATTCTCAACCAATAATGAATTCGGCGAAAAAGACCAAACAGCATTCCGCTTAAACCTGTGGATGTTAATTCTTGGTGTAATGATTATCTTTGTGTTTGTAGGTTTCTCAGTTTCGAATCTAACAACCACTCCAGATACCCCCAACCAAATTACTGCCAACACCCACAATACAATATCTGATAACAAATGTTCGCTCACTTTTCAAAACGGTGGTTACTACAGTGGCGAATGCAAAAATAATTTACCGCACGGATTTGGCGTATTTGAGTGGTCGTCGGGCAGTCGTTACGAAGGTGAATTTAAAAACGGTATGCGCTGGGGTTTTGGCAAAATTGTATACGCGAACGGCTCAAAATACGACGGTGCTTGGAAAAACGATAAGAAAAACGGTATTGGCACCTACTGGAATGCCGGTGGTGATCGCTTTGAGGGTGAGCTCTCTGACGGGCTTATGACCGGGAACGGCACCTGTCATAAACGCGATGGCACTGAGGTACGCGGCGTTTGCCCACCTTAATTTAAAGCGAGATTTTTCTCTGGCAAAGTGAATAAACCAATAACTCAGTTTTAATACCTATTTAGGCTGCACTTTAAGAATTTTATGTTCAATCAACCATTCTGCCTTCTTTATATTTGCCGTTATAGCGACTGGGATATAAACGCAATTACCCAACAATGGATGTATTTGTTAAACGATCAAGAACAAGATCGTTATCACCGCATTCGCCACCAAGACACTCAAACACAACATCTTATTGCACGAGTGTTATTACGAAAAAAACTCGCCGAAATAACCCAAATTGCACCCGAGAACTTATGCTTTAACCGCAACGAGTTTGGCCGCCCGTCACTGGTGAATTCTGATCGTAAAATTGATTTTAACGTTTCACACACACAAGGCATTGTAATTGCCGCGATAACCAACTGCGGTAAAGTTGGTGTTGATATTGAGATTAAAAAGCGTAAAAACCATTTTATCGACATTGCCGAACACTACTTTCACGCTAAAGAAGTGCTTGCATTGAAAGAAGCAGGCGCCGAGCAAATAGAATTATTTTTTAAGATTTGGACATTAAAAGAAGCTTACGTAAAAGCTTTAGGCGTAGGTTTACAAAAATCATTATCGAGTTTTTATTTTGAAATCAACAGGCAAAACAAGATACATTTAATCGATGAGCAAGAAACACCAGCATCAAAAAAACACAATATTACCGGGTTTAACGCCCCACTGTTTGAAGACTTCTATTTAAGCGTTCTGCAACAACTGCCACCAGAACAATTTTCTGTAGAGCCGAACATGTATTTCTGTACCGAGAGTTTCGATACACATTTAACCGAAATTAAAGACATCATTTCGGTATCCAAGCAATAACTGCAAAACCTTTAGAAAGCTCTAATCAACGCTACCGTGATTTAATCAGAGTTTCGTTTATACAAACTCTCTTAGGTGAAACACATTACCTTCAGAGTCAAACGCGTTTTTTACTGTAAATAACGGTGTTTGCCAAGTTTTTGATAATACGCCGCCGCCCATTTCGATAATTTTCTGTTCTGCTTCGATCATATTGTTGGTACTGAGAAAAAACTTCAACGTCGATACTTTTGGCTCGACGGATAAATTAACCTTATCGTTTGGCCGCAAATATTCGGGAACGTCATGAATAATTATCTGAATATCGTTTGATGACAACACGTGTAAATCATCGTTTTGATGCAAAATATGCATGGTGAAAACGGTACAATAAAAATCAACCAAAAGCTTGCGATTTAACGCGTAAATTATTAACCCGGCTCTAGCTGGTTCTGACATGAAGTGTTCCCACATAAAAATAGAGACAATTGCCAATTAATTTAGCGTTACATTTAACTAAAGGAAACTCTGATTAACCTAGAGTTTCTCGCGACACAAGGATGTGTCGCCAATTTCAAGAACTGTAAGTGATTGAAATTGTGAAGAAATTGGAAATCACATTTTCAATTTCTGCCCTCTGATTAAATCAAGGATGAGTTAATCAGAGGTTCCTAAAATTAATCCGTCTGGTTTGTGCCTGAACCCAATAGCTCGTCGGTGCCCTTTTCCAGCTTTTGTTTTGCTTGCTGCCGCGCCAGCATCGCCGCAGGCGTAGCATCCGACTGTCGTACCCATGCGATGGTATCACGCCAAGATTTTTCATCTTCTGGCGTAATTTTGGGTAGTTCGTTAATTCCCATACCAGCCTCAACCGCTTTTAAGTAATTTTGCGTATCGCGAATAGTCGCTACAACGGGAATATTTAAACTGGCTAAGAATTTTTCTAACTTCTGAAAACTCAGCGTGTTGCGTTTAACGCGATTCATGACCACACCCAAACGCACGGGTCGCGCGCGAAATTGTGGATTCAGTAAAAGCGATTTTACGAACGCCGCTGTGGCGTGAATGTCTATTTGAGACGGAGCCACCGGAATGAGCAGAACATCGGTTTCTTTTAATAACTGATCAAGTTTTGGAGAACCAAGACCGGCGGGAGTATCACAGACAACGTAACGAACCTGCTGGCTCACCTTATGGGCCATCCATGTGCGCGTTACCTGGCCGCGATCGTACTCTTTAGAGTTTAAACAGATGATTTTAGGTTCACGCTCACCACGCAGTTGCAACCAAAAACGCGAACTGCCCTGAGGATCGAGATCGAGAATGCCAACCGGGCCGATAACACTCAAATGTGCGGCCAAATTGGTAGCCAAAGTTGTTTTACCCACACCGCCTTTTCCGTTGGCGATCATAATATTGGTGGCTTTTTCTCGGCTAATGACTCGTACTGATGATTTTTCAGGCATCCCCGTTTACTCATTCCTCTTCTGCTCGTCTAACAATAGACCTAGGCGCTACATTAACACAGGTTATCACTAAATAAATTGTGTAAATAAATTCATTGATCGAACACAAACAGGCATTATAAACAACAGTGCTATATTTCAGAGCCTTTGTTTTATTCAGCAGTTTTAAGGAGAGTTTTAATTTCATGAAGGTTGCGCAATCGAATCAAGTCCAAGTATGGGATGGCGCCACGCGTCTTTGGCACTGGTCTATCGTTCTGTTGATGATATTTTTATGGTACAGCGCTGAAATCGCCGATGATCTTATGGATTGGCATATGAGAGCCGGGCGTTTGTTACTGGGATTAATTGTCTTCAGAATTGTTTGGGGATTTATCGGCAGTGATACATCGCGATTCGCTAACTTCATCAAATCCCCAGCCGAGATTATTCACTATCTAAAAAATAAATCTCAACACAGTCATGCAGAGCAAATCGGCCATAATCCAGCGGGTGGCATTATGGTGTTGGTTTTAATAGCCGGATTGATTGTTCAAGCAACAACGGGTTTGTTTACGTCTGACGGGTATTTTTACGGTGGTCCATTTGCTGATTCGATCGACGCCGATCTCGGAGAGCTATTCACCAACATTCACCACATTGGCTTCAAACTTTTATTAGCTTTGGTTGCGATACACATTTTGGCGATAATCGCTTATCTGGTAAAACGCGATAACCTTGTTCGTCCAATGGTGACCGGCAAGAAAACGCTATCGATTCCAGCAGAAGTTGTGCCTAGGTTAAAATCACCCGTATTGGCTTTTGTTAGCGCCGTAATATGCGTTGGCGCCATTTGGTTTATAACGACTTAGCGTGTGATTTGGTCAGTGACGTGATTTTTATGAGCGAGTAACGATAAATCTGAATTTATACAAAAAATAACTTGTTAAATCAGATGCTTTTGATTCACAACGCTTTTCTAAAAAGAGGCCAAACGGCCTCTTTTTTATTACCAGCTTTCTGTATTTGCTCGAATATCAACTTCAAATGTCCAAGCGCTTTTGTTTTGTTGGCTCAAGGCATAATAGGTATCGGCAATATCATCCGGCTGCATAAAGAAATCGTCGGGTTTATCTGGGAACATCGCTCTGGTGCGCGGGATATCGATAATGCCATCAATAATCACCAAAGCCACGTGAATGCCACTGGGAGCCAGCGAGCGAGCCATGGATTGCGCAAGATTACGTTGTGCAGCCTTTGCCGAGCTAAATGCGGCAAACTTAGCACCACCTCGCAATGATGCGGTGGCGCCGGTTACCAAAAGCGTTCCTTTACCGCGCTCCAACATAGAAGGTACTACGGCTTGGGAAACCGACAACAAGCCTAGGGCGCTGAGTCGCCACGTAGATTCGAAATCTTCGATAGAGGTTTCAAGTGCAGTGCCAAAAACCCCAGAGCCAGCGTTATAAATCGTGACTTCAGGAGTACCCAGCGACTCGATAATTTGGTGAAATGTATTAGCCACCGCAACCGGGTCTGAAAGATCGCAAGCGAATGGAAAAACCTGTTCATCCATTTGCGCGTATTCGGTCATTCGCTCTAAGCTGCGCGCCACAATGGCGACCCTAAAACCTTCTTTGAGAAAGCGTTTACAAAATGCTAAACCGTTACCGGGTCCAACACCCGCCACAATACATAAGGGTTTGGTCATTAGAATTTGCCTTATTATCTATTTGCATGAATAAAATAAATGACTGTATTTTTGAGTAACTTATTTGAGCAACTTAATAGCGGTATAAAGAAATTTATCGAAGGGATTCTCGATAAAAGCTCTTAACAAACATCCAATTAGATCGCCTTAACGCTACAAAACAGCCATTGTTGATTGATTCAAACGATACCGAGGCAAACTCACAAAATCTATGAAAAATAAATTTGAAAAACGGTTCTCCAGATTCGTCAGCTGAAAAACTCAATGTCATCGACCTTGAGGTAAAAGTGCAAATTCTTACTAAAAGACCTAATCCTGAGCGGTAAACCCATTGGTCAAGTTACGCGTCTATAACCCGGTCGTTTTATCTCCCATAATCAGCCACTTTGTCTCGTTTTTTTCTCCGCGATTGTGTTAACGATCGTGTTAATTGGAGCGCCATGAACACACTTACACACCAACTTATCAGTAAGACTGCCCTAGTATTCGCTACACTATTCGGTGCCGTATCGGTGCAAGCAGAACCCATTGCCGATTTTTTATTTGTCGGCAGCTTCCACATGAATAATCCGGGGTTAGATCTGGTAAATGTAAAGGCAGACGATGTTTTATCCGATAAAAGACAAGCTGAAATACGAGATATTTCTCGTGCTTTAGAAAAGTTTCACCCCACCAAAATCATGGTTGAGATCGACGTAACCAAACAATCGGAAGTCGATAAAAATTATCAACAAACCTGCTTAGAGAACACAATCTCAAGGCGAAGCGAAAGCTATCAATTGGGTGCTCGAACTGCCTGTGCTCTTTCACTTAAGAACCTGTACGCGGTTGACACTGACGATTCCACGCCAGTGAAAGACATCGATTATCAATCTGCGGTGAAACGATATCACCAAGAAGATCGATTTAAAAAGCACATAGAATTCATCGAGTCCTACGCGTTTAAAAGCGATTTATTACTGAAACAAGGTACCGTTCTGGATGCAATCCGCCATTTAAACTCAGAAGAATATTTAAGCCAAGATGCCATCGCTTATTTTCATTTAACACAACTGGGTACCTTGGAAGATCCTGTGGGTACAAATTGGGTTCAATACTGGTTTGGACGAAATTTAAGGATTTTTAATAACATCGTCAGCCACACCGAAAAAGGCGACAGAGTATTGGTTGTGTACGGTGCAGGACACGGAAATTATCTGCGTCAACTTGCTAAAGAATCTGGCTTATATCGCGTGCAAAACACCAACGACTGGTTAATAACCGAGTGATTTTCGCTAAGTTCTCAAGCAGACGAAGCTCTGATTCAATAGAACCTAGGGTAGAATTAAAAGAAGAATTAGGTCGGGAAATTGATGTGTAAATGTGAGGCCCTTGGCGGGCCTCTGTACGACAATACAAATTAGTCTTTGTATTTGTTGTGACAGCTTTTACAGGTTTTAGTAACTGTGCTATAAAGTTACTTTTAAAGCCTGACTCAGTGCCGGCATTTTCCGCTAATTTAGCACTGGTATCAATAAGCGCTTGAAGCTCATTATTAAAGTCGTCTTTATTTTTCCAAATGTCTGGTAGCGCATCAGAACCTTCAACGGCGCTTTCTAATACAAAACCTTCACCGGCTATTTTTGCTAAAGCGGCAACAACTTCGGCACTGGTAAGAATTGAATCTTTATCGTAATCGGCTTCGCCTTTCATTACCGCACCCATTTTACCAACGTGGTGGTTGATCAAACTAAAGGTAGAATGGCGATACTGAACTTGATTTTTGATGGGGTCTTTTGAACTGTGCGCGAATGTCGGCAGAGAAAATCCCAATATTAAACCTGCCGTAACGGCGACTAATTTTTTCATAGAAACGACTCCTAATGATTCTATTTATTTGGCTAAATCCGATCTGTAAGAAATTCTGGCTCGTGAAAACCTGTGTTATTCGAAGCGTCTAAAAAAACTTACGATGATACTGAACCTGTGGACGAAGCAGTTATTTTTCGCCAGTAACGCATTAATTTTTCCCATCTGAAAAACAACATTACGGCAAGTATTCCCATATACAACAGTGGTTCTGTAATGTCGGCTTTTACCGACCACAAAAAATGCACGCAAATCAAAATGGCTGCTAGATAAATAAAGTTATGCAACGTTTTCCAACGCTTACCCATTTTTTTCATAATGCTCGGAATAGATGTAATCGCCAGAGCGGTTAAAATAATAAAGGCCACAAATCCCACGGTGATGTACGGTCTTTTAATAATTTCTTCAACCAATAAAGACCAATTAAAAATTAGGTCGTAAGCTAAATAAACGTATATGTGACAACAGGCATAAGCAAACGCATAAAGCCCCAAAAGCCTGCGCATTCGCATCAGTTGACCTTGACGGAGATAGCGCGTTAGCGGCGTTACGGCCAAGGTTATAAGCATTAAGATCAACCCGCCTAATCCCGTAAAATGCGTCAACGATTGCACGGGATCGCCACCAATCTGATCGGTGAACGCTAAATAAAATGCCTCAATTAACAAATACAAACACACAACATGGGTGGTTATTTTTAAACCAATAATATGAGGCGTTTTAAATGAATTAGGCCTCAACCAGCTTAACAACATAATTTTTATCCAATATTAGTAACTTATTAGGCAATTTCGGCACCAATAATCGTGCCCTGAGAATATAAATCCCTATTCATTAGGATAAAAGCTCACAAATAGCGTTGGTCGAATTTAATTTGTAATTCATTCTCATTTCGAGCCAATTGCAACGCCTCAAATCACTTTCCTTTAGTCTCTATAACTTATTGCTAAATTCGCCAATAAATGTGGATAAAGTATGGATTTGTATTTCTTTGCGTGAACCTTAAAAATGGGCCTTTATTGTTTCTGAGACTGAATGCTTTGAGGCTAAAACCCAAACCGTCTTAGCTAGGCACTAATCTGAGAACAATAAATCATTATTCTGAAGAAAATCTGAAGAGAGCGGCAGAAAAACTGCCGCCTTAAGAAAATGAGCGAAAATACTCTTAATAGAATTTTTTAAGATCAAGGTTTGCGTAAAGGTGTGCAACCTCTTCGGCGTAACCATTAAACATTTCCGTTGGAATACGTTCGTCGGCGCCTAAACCACCCGTAGTAATTCTGCGCTCACTGGCCTGACTCCAACGAGGGTGATCAACCTGAGGATTCACGTTTGCGTAAAAGCCATATTCGTGAGGCGCAGAAATATTCCAAGTTGTTGGTGGTTGTTGATCGGTTAAACGAATTCGCGTAATGGATTTAATACTTTTAAAGCCGTATTTCCAAGGCACCAGTAATCGCAAAGGTGCGCCATTCTGCGGAGGAAGGGCTTTTCCATACACACCAACAGCAATAAATGCCAAAGGATTCATGGCCTCATCTAGGCGTAAACCTTCAACATAAGGATATTTAATACCGCCGCCGAAGAAACGACTGCGTTGACCGGGCATCTGGTCTGGATTGTAGACGGTTTCGAATGCGACGTATTTCGCTTTACTGGTTGGTGCCGCCTTCTCAAGGATTTTTGATAGCGAATAACCCACCCAAGGAATGACCATCGACCAAGCTTCTACACAACGGAGTCGATAAATGCGCTCTTCAAGACCAAATTTATAAAGATCGTCTAAATCTAAGGTGATAGGTTTTTCAACCTCACCAACAATTTCTACTTTCCACGGATCACTAACAAACTTCGCTGAATTTGCTTTCGGATCGGATTTGCTCAATCCAAATTCATAAAAATTATTGTAACTGGTAACTTTGTCTTCACTGGTCAGCTTTTGGTTAGATGCACTCGCTTTTTTAAAATCTAACGCTTTTAAGCCGGAGGTATCCTCTGCATTGCTTTGATCATCTGAGAGAAAATCAAAAACACCTGCATTACTGGAGCTGGCTAGCAAACTACCTGCACCTATAAAACCTAAATTACGTAACAACTGACGACGATTTTTAAAGACGGATTCATCGGTAACTTTTGCTTCAGATAAATCACTTTTACGGAAACTTTTTATCAACATAACTGAAATTCAACTTCAATGTTTTGATTAACTTTTATCACTGCGCGGGTGATCGTTGCGTCTGTTCATTGCGACTGAAGACTAACCTATTGGTTCCAATTTTGAACCTGCCTGAAAAGTCACTTTTTTGTGACGCAATGTTTCAGAATTAATTTGTTTAACAATTCCAAATATTCACTACCAGCGTGCTTTAGAGGTTTAGCCTTCAGCAGCTTTTTCTTGTGCTAGAGTTGAATTAACCACCTAATTTACTTATTCAAATTTTCAGTTGGATTAGTTCAACAATGTATGTAACCGAAGATGAGCTTGCTAGGTTATTTCCTTTCTACTTCTGCTTGGCACCACAGGGACATATTGTCTCTACTGGCCCAAGCTTAAACCGCTATCTTGGCGAAAGTAACGGCGAAGAATCACTATTTCATCACTTTGATTTTGATACACCCGAAGTCAGCAATATTGAACAGATGCATGACCATCTAGAAGAGGTGTTCATTTTACGACCTAAAAATCACCCAAAGCTCATATTGCGAGGTCAGTTCATTCAGCTCAAAGAAGAAGGCATTCTTTTCTTTGCCGGTTGTCCGTGGGTTTCCGACTTTAAAACCTTAGAAGAAACCGGCCTAACCATGGAAGATTACGCACTTTATGAACCAATCACCTACTTCTTGTTACTCATGGAGGCGCAGCAAAACTCCCTCGAACAAAGTGAATCCAGCACCGAAGAATTGACTAAACTGAATGTTTTATTAGAAAAACGTGTAGAACGCCGAACGGAGCGCCTCACTGAAATCAACCAAGAATTAATTCTCTCGCGACAAAAATTACAAGAAGAAATGCAGCAGCGCGAAGCTGTTGAAAAAGAACTAAGGTTCGCGCAAAAAATGGAAGCTCTGGGGCAAATTTCTGCGGGTATTGCGCACGAAATTAATACACCGATTCAGTTCGTGGGCGATAGCATTTTTTTCTTAAAAGAATCTATTTACGATCTACAACGTGGATTATCTGAATACGAAAGCCTTATCGATAAAACCAATCCAGAAAATCAACGCCGTATTGAAGAAATTAATCAAATATTAGACTTGGATTATTTAAACGAGCGCGTTCCCGAAAGCTTAGAGCGAGCATCCCAAGGCATCCAGCGGGTGAGCGACATCATCAAGGCAATGAAGTCCTTTAGCCGCCAAGAAAACAAACAAAAAACTCTCGCCAGTATTAACGAAGCCATCGACAACACACTGCTCGTAGCTAGCAGCGAATATAAGTACAACGCTCAAGTTGATAAGGATTTGGGCGATATACGAAAAATATACTGCCATATTAGCGATATCAACCAAGTGCTTCTCAATATGATCGTTAATTCGGCGCATGCCATTGAAGAACGTTTTGGCGACAAACCGGCCAAGATCATGGGCAAGATTGCGATAACAACGCGAGATATCGACGACTATATTGTGATTACCATTTGGGACAACGGCGCCGGAATCCCTAGGGAAATTATCGAAAGAGTATTTGATCCGTTCTTTACTACCAAACCGGTTGGTAAAGGCACCGGACAAGGACTATCGCTTTGTCATCGCATCATTCACGAAGGTCACAACGGCAGCATCAAAGTTTCAAGCGCACCTAACGAGGGGACACAATTTGAAATATTTATTCCAGTTGTCGAAACATTAGAAGCCGCGGAGAAGGGGAATGAATCGACATAAAGTCTTGCTGGTTGACGACGAACCGAATGTCTTAAGCGGTTTAAAAGATATTCTACGTAAATATTTTAATATCTACACCGCCACAGGCGCCGCCGATGGTCTCAAAATTCTGAGCGCCGCAGGTCCGTTTGCCGTGGTGGTTAGCGACATGAGAATGCCTGAAATCGATGGCGCTCAATTTTTATCAGAGGTTAAAGAAAGATACAGCGATTCGGTGCGCATACTCCTGACCGGCCAAGCGGATACCGAATCTGCTAGCCGAGCCGTCAACGAAGGCGGTGTATACCGATTTTTAACCAAACCCTGCCCGCCGGAAGAACTGATCGACATCGTCAGCAAAGCGGCGGAGGAATATCAAACACGTTCCATTGAATCCGATCTACTCAAAACCACGCTGTTTAAATGTGTCGAAGTGATGAGTGAAGTATTGAGCTTAGTGAATCCTGTGGCATTTAGCCGCGCGGGGCGCTTAAGCCGTACCATTTCAAAAATGTCGAAGAAGCTGGGTTTGAACAACGCATGGCAGTATGAAATTGCCGCGCTAATGTCACAGCTCGGCTGTGTAACGCTATCGCACGATCTGCTCGAAAAAGTGTATACCAGAACCAAGTTGACCGATGACGAGCTGGATTTGGTTAGAAATCACCCCGAAGTCACCTACCATCTGTTACACAAAATTCCACGTTAAAAAACTGTTGCCAAAATCGTGCGCTACAAAAATACCGCCGATAACCCTAACAACGAACTTAAGCAAGGTGAATCCAAACTCAGTGATGAAGTCGTGGTCGGCTCAAGACTGCTATACCTCGCTGGCCTCTACGAAGATGTCATTATGGCTGGCGGCAGCCACAAACAAGCCATTGATAAACTTCGTAAACACTTTAAAGGTAAATACGGCATACAGATTGATGCCCTAGAAGCCACCGCCGACAAAGGCCGCGAAATGATGATTCCTAAGAACATCAGTCTTGCGGAGTTGGCGCCAGGTATGGTGTTTTCGGAAGATATCTACTCAAATACGGGCACCTTACTCATGGCCAAAGGCCAACGTGTATCGCAAACCGTGGTAGGTAGATTAATGGGATTTGACGAAAGAATTGGCGTGAAACAACCCTTTAGAGTGCTGGTTGCCAAAAAATAAAGGCCCACAACTGTGAGCCTTTATTGCGATGTTTGAATCAAGCATGAGCTTAGATGTTTTGATCTAACCATTGCTTGATTTGGCTTTGCATCATAGCACCGGATTTCTTAGCGACTAATTCACCACCTTTGAAGATCATTAAGGTTGGTGTTGCGCGAATTTCTAGCTGCTCAGCGGTTTTTTCAAACTCTTCCATGTTGGCCATAACCAACTTGAAGCGATCGGTGTTCTCTGCATGAATGCGCTCAAGTGCTGGACCAACCATTTTACAAGGTCCACACCATGGCGCCCAAACGTCTACTAATACTGGACGATCAGCAGAAATCACTTCGTCTTGCCAGTTGGCATCTGTAGCATTTACATCAGCCATAAAAATCTCCTCGACAGTGTCAAAAATATACAAATAAGATCGATCAAAAGTTGGTTGTTCGACACGTAAAAAAGAAAAAGCTCTACTGATTTTTTCTATTCTAACGATAAACTAAAGCAATAAAAGACAACCAAACTATAGCCTTAATACTATCAGCTTTAATACTATCGCAGAAAACTACTTGATCAAAGGCTCAAACTCTCCCGTTTGATCATTAAGTACCAATACGCCACCAGTTTCAATCTGATACAACCATCCGTGTAATTTTAACTGATTAGTTGCTAGCTTTGCAGCGACCTCAGGATGGGTGCGCAGATGCTGTAATTGCAGCTTGATATTCTCCCGCGTTAACTCTTCGGTGTGCTCCAAGCCAAGGCAACCACGCTTCTCTTTAACAACCGCAGCCGCCGCCCGACAATGACCCAGCCACTCTCTTACGTGCGGTAAGTCGGCGATGGTATCGGGCAACACGGCGCCCTTTATGGCACCACAGTCGGTATGCCCGCACACTATAATGTGACCGACCTTCAAAACCGCAACGGCGTACTCAATGGAAGCAGTCATGCCGCCTGTTTGGTTGGTATGAGGCGGAACCACATTACCAGCATTACGACAGATAAAAAGCTGCCCTGGTACGGTTTGGGTTAGCAAACAAGGGTCGATACGTGAGTCCGAGCAGGTGATAAACAGCACTTCTGGCGCCTGGCCAGACGCCAGTTCAACGAACTCATTTTTACGCGCAGGGAAAATCTCACGCTGAAACTTTTCAACACCCTTGATAATGTCTTGCATGAATATTCCTCAAAAATATCGATACGCCTTTAACACTTAGAACTCTTGGCGCAATAAACTCCCAATATACCACTCAACACCTGGGTCAGTCCGTTGAAAAAAGACCCAATATTGAAAGAAGTGTTTCCACTTAGCACTCAATCTCCAAAATCACCAACCAGAAAGTACGACTGAAATAACAATCGGGTTCGAATTCAATAGATTTTTTTCAACTGAACCGATTGACAAAAAAGTATTTTCTATTAAATTTGGCTTTTTACGACAAATACATCTACAAAAAAGATAGGAGTTAAGCAGTTAGAGTGTAAACCGAAAGGGGTTTTTCCATCAAAAGAACGAAAATTCATAATTTTGTTTATTTCTTTACTTCATTAGCAAAACAATTTTTACGACAAATACAACAAACAACGATTCAAAATAAAAATTAATTTGATTTAACACATTAAAACAGCGGTTTCTTAAATTAGTTTTTCCATAAAATATTGCCAATAAAATAATTAAGGCTATTTTCGGCACTGTATTTGATAACGAATAGCCAATTTAGACCTTAAGCATGATTTACATGATCACGAAAAACACATCAAATAGCCCGTTTGGAGACATTCCTTTTTATTAACGCAATTTAAATTCTCTAGTTCTTCTTATTTTTTTCATCACTATTATATTTATTTCAAATTTTATTCAGCGTTCTAATTTTTTATTAGCAACGCAAATAAAGTGCAAGCTACGTTTTGTGCGCAGAGAATTACTTAAATTAAAAACAAAAACCGGTGCAACTGGTTAGGTGATCACAGTTGGGGAAATACAAATGAAGATCGCAATACCTAAAGAAATAAAAGCGGGAGAGAAACGCGTAGCGACTACGCCTGAAGCCGCACAGCATCTCATTAAACTGGGCTATACAGTGCAAATTGAAAGCTCAGCTGGCAATCACGCCAAATATCGAGATGAAGATTATCAAGCCGTTGGTGTAGAAGTTATTACCGACACTCGTGAGCTTTGGAGCAATGCCGACATTATTTTGAAGGTTCGCGCGCCGGAATTTAATGAATCTCTTGGCATCAACGAAGTTGATCTTTTAAAAGAGGGTCAAACGCTAATTTGCTTTATTTGGCCTGCACAAAATGCGGAATTACTAGAAACACTTGCGGCAAAAAAAGTAAACACACTTGCCATGGACATGGTGCCCCGAATTTCACGCGCTCAAAAAATGGATGCGTTAAGTTCGATGTCGAACATTGCTGGCTATCGCGCAGTGGTCGAAGCATCCCAACATTTTGGTCGATTTTTTACCGGTCAAATCACCGCGGCAGGAAAAATTAATCCCGCTAAAGTATTAGTAATTGGGGCGGGTGTTGCCGGTTTATCGGCAATTGGATCGGCAAAAGCTATGGGCGCAATTGTGCGCGCATTCGATACTCGACCTGAAGTAAAAGAACAAGTTGAGTCGATGGATGCCGAATTTTTAATGCTCGACTTTAAAGAAGACGGCAGCGGCACTGGCGGTTATGCCAAAACCATGTCGAAAGAATTTATCGAAGCCGAAATGGCATTGTTCGCCGAGCAAGCGAAAGACGTTGATATTATTATCACTACCGCACTAATTCCTGGCCGGCCAGCGCCCGAATTAATTACCGAAGACATGGTTAAATCCATGAAAGAAGGTAGCGTAATTGTCGATTTGGCGGCGGAACAAGGTGGTAACTGTAAATTAATCGAACGCAATGAAGTGGTTGTTAAACATGGCGTTACCTTAATTGGTTACACCGATATGCCAAGTCGATTGGCCAGTCAGGCGAGTCAATTATACGCAACCAACCTACGTCATTTATTAACCGACATGACGCCTGAAAAAAATGGCGAACTTGTTATTAATTTCGACGATGAGGTCGTGCGTGGCGCAACCGCTGTGCTTGGCAGCGAAATCACCTTCCCACCACCACCGCCAAAATTGTCAGCCAAACCTGCAGAGAAAAAAGAAGAGCCAAAACCTGCTGTAGAAGCAACCGAAACAAAGCCCGCCAAGAATCACACCTGGATTTGGGTGCTGCTTGGTGCACTTGCCTTGCTGGGTATCGGTGCCGGCGCGCCTGCATCGTTTATGTCCCATTTTACAGTGTTTGTTTTATCGTGCTTTGTTGGTTATATGGTTATCTGGAACGTATCCCCTGCCCTGCACACGCCATTAATGAGTGTTACCAACGCCATTAGTAGCATCATTGTAATTGGTGCATTAATTCAAATTTCGTCACCCAGCACTTGGGTAATTGTTCTTGCAGCAGTCGCAATTTTGATCACCAGTATTAATATTTTTGGTGGTTTCGCGGTTACACAGCGCATGCTGGCTATGTTTAGAAAGTAAGGGGCACTGAATATGACTCAAGGTATGATTAATGTTGCTTACATCGGTGCCACTATTCTTTTTATTCTGGCATTAGGTGGATTAAGTAAACAAGAAACAGCTCAACGCGGTAATTATTTTGGTATCGTCGGTATGGCGATCGCGTTAATCGTCACTTTTATTGGCTCTGTTACCGATAATTACGCGCTGTTATTGGCTGCTTTAGCTGGCGGTGCAATTATTGGCTTCGTCTTGGCCAAAAAAGTCGCTATGACTCAAATGCCAGAATTAGTGGCCATTCTTCACTCGGGCGTTGGTTTGGCGGCTGTTTTAGTCGGCTACGCAAACTTCCTAGAACACGATCCTAATTTAATCGGTGTCGAAAAAAGCATTCACGATGTCGAGACTTATATTGGCATTTTAATTGGTGCAATGACTTTCTCAGGATCAATCATCGCGTTCTTAAAACTCAGCGGCAAAATCGGCGGCAGACCACTGCTGCTTCCGGGACGCCATTACTTAAATCTCATTTTGCTGTTGGCGGCAATTTGGTTAGGTTTCAGTTTTGTCGACCAATCAGCCCAAGGTTTAGGCTTAACTCCGCTCGTTATCATGACGATCATCGCACTGATATTTGGTGTACACATGGTAATGGCCATCGGTGGTGCCGATATGCCCGTCGTTGTTTCGATGCTCAACAGCTACTCCGGCTGGGCCGCGGCCGCCACCGGCTTTATGCTCGCCAACGATTTGTTAATCGTTACTGGTGCGCTTGTTGGCTCTTCGGGAGCAATCTTAAGTTACATTATGTGTAAAGCTATGAACCGTAAATTTATCAATGTTATTGCTGGCGGATTTGGTACCCCTAAAAAATCATCGAGCGGCGCTCAAGCCGGACCTGCAGGTAACGCTGAAGATATTAAATCTGTAGACGCCGAAGAAGCAGCAAACATGCTGACTTCTGCAAAAGAAGTGATGATTATCCCCGGCTACGGAATGGCGGTTGCTCAAGCACAGCACACGGTTTATCAAATCACCAAGAGCTTGCGCGAAAAAGGTGTCAATGTTCGCTTCGGGATTCATCCGGTTGCTGGCCGTATGCCGGGGCACATGAACGTACTTCTCGCTGAAGCAAAAGTCCCTTACGACATTGTGTTTGAGATGGAAGAAATTAACGAAGACTTCCCCAAGGTCGATGTTTCAATCGTCATTGGAGCTAACGACATTGTTAACCCGGCAGCTCAAGAAGTACCAGATAGTCCAATTGCCGGCATGCCTGTATTGGAGCCTTGGAATGGCAAAACAACCATCGTTCTCAAGCGCGGTATGAGTACCGGTTACGCAGGTGTTGATAATCCTTTGTTCTATAAAGAGAACACTCGAATGCTATTTGGTGATGCTAACGACTCTTTAGAATCTGTCTATAAACACATCAACGCTTAACAGCTCCTCAAAGCCCGCACCTGCGGGCTTTTTTATACCCAGTCAATTGGCATCGAGAGTCAAAGTCAGTTCAGGCTCTACAAATGCTTCCAAAACCTGAACTACCAGTCAAAAAATACTGTCATCTTTGGCGCGAAAGTTTCTTTAAGTAACAAGAAAAGAGTGTTTAAAGGCAACATCTTTCATTTTTTTGTGTTTTTTATAAGAAAATATTTTTATTCAATTGCGCGTTTGAAACTTTTTTTTGAATATGAGGACTTTGTGAAGTTAGGACGCAAATCCGCAGCCTTGCGCCAACCTATTCAAAATAGATGACGTATTTCAACCATAACAAAGGTCATCGCTGCTCTGTTTAGCACCATTAGCTATTTACTTTTCAGCACTAGATACAAATTCACATATCGAGCGCAAAAATTTGCCAACTGAACGGTGTAGAGTATAAACTTTGCTGCATTGCAGCATGCTGTAATTAGACTACTTGATTACCGCTGTTTATAGAGAGCTAATTAATAAAGTAAGAATCTTTGCGCCATAATTGTAGAAATGTTAATCACAATCTATAAATCTTAACTGTGACGGATGAATAGAATGACGCTACCAATTAGGCATTATGGGCGCGTCCGTTGGAGATACCGATGTTATATTACTTATACGAACTCAATCATGCGGCCTTAAAACCCTTCCGTGACGCCGCAGGCCTTGGCAAAAAAGTCTTTGATTCTAAGCTCAACCCTTTGGCCTATACCTATCCTGGTAAAATCATTGGGGCAACCTGCGATCTGTTCGAATCGATGACTCGACGCTACGGCAAACCCGAATTTGGTCTAAACCAAACCAAAATTAACGGCCAGCCTGTCGCAATCGAAGAAGAAGTTGTCTGGTCTAAGCCCTTTGCCAACCTTGTTCACTTCAAACGTAAAGAAGAAGACATGCTCAAAGCTTATGGAAAAGAGCATGTAGATCCACGATTAGTAATTGTTGCGCCACTTTCTGGGCACTACGCGACCCTTTTACGCGGCACCGTAGAAGCATTTTTACCAGAACACGAGGTTTACATTACCGACTGGACTGACGCCCGTGACGTACCACTTTACAAGGGTGATTTTAACCTTAATGACTACGTCGATTATGTTATTGAGATTTTAGAACACGTAGGACCCGACGCTCACATCTTAGCCATTTGCCAACCAGGGCCTCCAGTATTGGCCGCGGTATCATTGATGTCGCAAAACAACAACCCCTGCTTGCCGTCGTCAATGACTATTATGGGTTCACCCATTGATACCCGTCGCTCGCCAACGGTACCGAATGATCTCGCCAAAAAACGCCCCTTATCTTGGTTTGAGAACAACGTGATCTACTCGGTGCCAATGCCTCATTCGGGCGCCTTTAGACGTGTTTACCCAGGCTTTTTGCAGCTCAGTGGTTTTATCTCCATGAACAGTGAATTGCATTTGGATGCCCACCAGAAATACTTCAATCACCTCGTCGAAGGCGATTGCGATAGCGTTGCAAAACATCGCCAGTTTTATGATGAGTACTTGTCGGTGCTCGATCTCACTCAAGAGTTTTATTTACAAACCATCGATGAAGTATTCCAAAAACACAGCCTAGCGGTGGGTAAATTTTACCATCATGGGCAGCGAGTCGATCCGGCAGCAATTACGAAAGTTGCACTCATGACGGTCGAAGGTGAAAACGACGATATATCGGGTATTGGTCAAACTCAGGCTGCTCACGACTTGTGTATCAACATTCCACAAGATAAGCAGTTTGACTACATCCAACCCGGCGTAGGCCACTACGGTGTGTTCAACGGTAAGCGCTTTAGAACCGAAATCCAGCCGAGACTTCGTGATTTTATTCGCTCAAACTTCGATGTTAAAAAGGAGTTGGATTTTCAAAAAATGCAAAAGGAAGAACTTGAGAAGAGTCGATCCAAATCAGCCGCTTGAAACCATAGAACGGTGGAGTGAAAGCTCTACCTTCTTAGCGACACTTCTCTAAGATAAACTCAAGACGTAAAAAAGCCCGCTTATGCGGGCTTTTTTACGATAGCGAGAACGCCAGAAATTATCTCTTTGGCTTCTCGGGAATCAGAGAAACTTGCGCATTTGGATTAGCAGAAATAGCCGCATCAGCGATCGCCACATAAGTACCCGCTTCTGATTTTGGATCAGCACGAATAATCACCAAAGCTTTAGGGTTCTCAGCAAACTGACGCTCAATAACAGAACGCACCGCGCGTACGTCGACGCGACGGTTATCCATTATCACTTCGTTCGCAGCATTCACCTGAACCAAAATGTTTTTCGGTTCATCTGGATCTGGTGGCGGTGGATTCTCAGGCACCTCTGGAATGTTAACGTTCAAGCCCGCTTCTTTAATGAAGGATGCTGTAACGATAAAAAAGATTAACATGATAAATACAACGTCCAACATCGGCGTTAAGTCGATGTCTGCTTTATCTTCGGCCTCGCCGCGCCGTCTTCTTCGGCTCACTACTGCCCCCTTCTTAACTTGGCAAAATAATTTCTTACATTCAAAGGCCGGATTTTAGCCCCAAAAGCTTACAAACATATTATCAGCTTCTGCCCAAATGTCCCTAAATTTTTCTAAGTGATCAGAAGACGGATTAGACACTAAGTACCACCAACTTTAAACACCGAAAAAGTTCTGAAATGATTTCAACCAATCGGTGAAATCCGCTCGCACAACCCCAAAAGTAAATCAAAACCCATTGCAAATTTGACCAGAAATTCCAAAATAGCCGGGCCAATAACTGACGCCATCAACAATCATCGAGATCGGAATTCTGCTTACATCAAAAAGAGTTTTCCCCCGAGCTTGCAGCGACTGAAATTCTCGACCGCTACTTAAGACACCCACAATCCGGGCTCACCGACATTTTTGTACTGATTTTTTACAATAAAGAAGTATTGATCAAAAATACAACCCAGCAAATTCCACTCTCACTATGCCTATTGGTTCTTGATCGCGCAATTGCAGGACACCAAGCACAAAATTACCGAATGCATTAATTCTGAAAAATTAACATACCGATTTTCGATCTATAAAAACGCAAGAAAACAAAGCCTTTGATCGAACTTTACAGAGGTTTAGCTTAAATACCCAAACACCCGATGTTAGAAAATTCAGAAATTTACTACAAATATGCAGTAAATTAGAAGTCAGCTTGAGCATTGAATCTTAATAGAGCCCCAAGGCAGCAATTCAGACATAGAAAAGACCCCATCAAACAACCACTCTCATCGCAGTAATCAGCCAACAGGATTTAACACATCGGTTAATCATCAAGATTATTTGGGATTTATGAGCGGACATTTTTAATAGATTACATAAATAAATCCGTCTGATTCATTTGTTTTTGATCGCCTTGATGTACTGAAAAACCGAGACCTAGTAAACGTATGGAGGCATTTTTTACGGAAAGAGCCGAGGTCAATAAAGTTTTTGCCGTGCTGGTCAATTGCAGCTGTTGTTGAGGCGAAAAATGCTCGCCGGAATGAATGTAACCAGAAAAAGCTGATTCTCGGGTCGTAAGAGAGAAATCGGAATATTTAATTTTAACAAAAAGCGATTTTGCCAAATATCCTGATTTCAGGCGCAACCAACGTTCATCTAATAAACCAACTAACGAATTCAATGCGGCACTGATCTCGTCGTCACGAACCAAGTCGTTCGAAAACGTTCGCTCGACACTGATGGATTTCCGAATCCAAGTGTTTTTTACCGTTCGCAAATCACGACCGCGGCATCGATCAAAAAGTAATTGACCATGCACACCGAAATGTTGCGTTAAGAAATCTAGACTTTGTTGTTGTAAATCCCGACAGGTCACAATTCCAAGTTTCGCTAGCTTCTCTTTTGTTTTACCACCAACACTTGGAATTTTACCGACCGCCAACTGCGACATCACCTGAGCGACATCTTCGTCACGAATAATTTTAAACCCAGCGGGTTTATTCCACTCGCTGGCTAACTTTGCCAAAAATTTATTGCGCGATAATCCGGCTGAAACCGTGATGGCAAGACTGCTTTCGATTTGTCGCTGAATATCTTTGGCAATCTCTGCACAGATATTCCAATCATCGGAATCTAACTCTAAATAGGCTTCATCCAGCGCAATAGGTTCGATACAACGACTGTAGTTGGAAAAAATTCCGTGCATTTCTTCAGAAACTTGCCGATACAAAGAAAAACGTGGCGCCAAAACAATAAGATTTGGACAAAGTTTTTCTGCCATTGCTGTAGACATTGCAGATCGAACACCAAACTTGCGCGCAATATAGTTGCACGTCGCAATAACGCCTCTATCTGTAGCTCGACCACCAACCGCAACCGGTAAATTTTTTAGCTGTGGGCGATCACGTAATTCAATTGCGGCAAAAAAACTGTCCGCGTCGCAATGTAAAACCAATCGTTGATTATTGAATGACAATTTTCTACTTCCAACTCATTTAATACCGAGCGATTTCTCTAATATCAAGGTGTCCTACTAAACAACAACGGCAATTATATTACTCAAGGCGATAAATCCAGAGATCTAATTGCAGATTTCAACGTTTCACCGTTGTGTTAATCAATATAACGATCAATCGAGAATTTTTTTAGAACCGAATACCGAGTAAATAGAGCCAACGCACCCTATAAGAACATAAGATTCTGACCGATAATGGATTTCAAGACAGATCGTTATCTATTTTTTTAAACAGTATGATCTCTAAATTGATTCACACAGACACAGTTGACGATGGGATAAACAAAAAGATTTTCAATTAAGATCGGCAAATTTGCCTTAATATCGAAAAGTCAATTCAGATATTCCTTAGTTTTCCCCTACTTTCGACCAAGCTAAGCCAAATTTTTTAACGTCTGCGCATTATCATTGTCAAAAGGCCAAGACAAGGACGCTCAATAATCCTATTTAGTACCATGAGACAACTTAGTACCATGAGACAACTTAGTACCAAGAGACAACAAAAAGATCGGAACTCACTCGCGAATAAGTTAGCAAAGAGTCTCAAGTGGAATGTTTCGGCACAAAAATGCCCATCAGAAAGCCGAGAGCACATCATTAAAAAGGGCGATAACGGATTCAATCTCAAAATTCAGGTCGTTATGGCATATTGTTGAATCGTTTTACCTAAGGTTTGTAAAAAATAATCAAACCTTATCGAATACCCATACTGATTATTTGTTTCGAAATGCTCTGATCGGGAGATTTTGACTATCAACTAAAAACGCCTTAAAGATTTTCTTTCAAGGCAGTCAAAAAGTGAGAATCAAGAAAATTTTTTAAGTTCAGGAAAAATTTTCAGCCCTTCAGAAAATAAAACTGAGCCGATATTTTTTCTCAAATGAGGTTTTTTTTACTCATGAATCAAAAAAAATTCCAAAAAAGATGAAAATTTATTCCCATTTTTAAAAAAATGGACTATTTTTTTACCAAAGAGCTTGAAATTTTTTTTCAAATGCTTATTTTATGTCGCATATTTATATCTAATATTTTCGCCCGCATTATTAATACATTAAAGGAAAGCAAATATGGCTGCACGCAAAGCGAAGGCAAAGGCTGTTGATCCTGTCCAGCAGCTAGAACAGGAACTTGCGGCTCTGAAAGCAAAACTTGCAGAAGCTAGAGCAAAACAAGAAGCTGATCTCGCCAAAGAAGTTGCAAAACTTGCCGTGGCAACTAAAAAAGCAACCGACAACAAAACTAAAGCTCAAGCTAAACTAAAAGCATCTGCTGGTAAGAAAACTCCAGCTGCTGCCAAGGCCGTTGCTAAAGCTAAAGCTGATCTTGCTGCTGCTGCTGAAGAAATCGCTGCAGCGAAAGCCGCAGAAGTTACTGCTAAAAACGAATTGAAAGATTTGAAAGCAGCTAACAAAGCAGCTAACGCTTTAGAAAAAGCCGAGAGCCGTGAATTGGCTAAAATTGCTAAAGCAAAAGCCGCTGAAGCAAAAGCCGCCGCTAAAAAAGAAGCTGTTAAAGCCAAAAAAGCTGCAACTGCGACCAAGAAAAAAACCAAAGCCAAAAAAGCTCCAGCGAAAGCAGTTAAAACTGTAGCGAAGAAAAAGACAGCTACCGCTAAACCTGCAGCAGCAGCGACTCCTGCAGCTACCGGTGCCGCTCCAAAGCGTCGCGGTCGTCCTAAGAAAGCCGCAGTAGCCGCACCTAAAGCAGCGCCAGCAGCAGAAGGCACTCCAGCTAAAAAACGTCGTGGACGTCCACCAAAAGCAACTGCTTAAGTAGACTCCCAAAAAGGCCGACTCTGTCGGCCTTTTTTATTTTCGCTCTACAACTACAAATTTAGCTCTCAAGCACGGCAAAAATTGATAAATATTGTCGTTAGGCTCAATGCGTATTCTTAAGATGTTTCTGATCAGGCGTTAAGTTCTTAGCGATATTTTAAACAAAAATTCCAAATCAAAGGACACGAAGGTAAAACAAGGGCGCCAACTTGTCGAAAGAATGGATCTCGTAGCTCGTCATCACCGCAGGCAGAATAAATGACGAATCGTCTTATTAACGCGGATAGACGTTTCTTTTAGTGTATTTTGCTTAAGACTCTGCTTTAGGACGTCCTCTCAGCTCAACCGAGAAATTTTTCAGGCTTTGAAATTCGCAATAACCCCGATACAGCAAGGGTTGCCCACCAAAACCTTTCGCATCAATATCGATTTCAAAATTTACGTGATCGTCAGAAATTGAAACCGGATCGACGAATCCACCTTCAGGCCATCGTACACCCGTCATTTTATCGGTCTTTTTTTCAATCTCTTTCCGACAAATTTGCCAGTACTGATGCAAATGACGTTGATGTTGCTGCGCTCTGGTTTCGCCCTTAACGTTGATAAATTCAAAATTATCGCCATCGATTAATAACGCAAAGGTTTGTTGAGAAGTATTTTTGCAGATAATTCTAAATATTGGTTTAGATTTATCCGGTTTGATGCTTTTTAATTCACCCCTCACAAAAGACACGCATTCCGTTGATGCAGACGCTATCTCTGCCGCCTGAACAAGTCGAGGCTTTAAAAAATCTAAACTGCTGGGTAACAACAGCTTGTTGGGATCAATATTGGAATCGGTGTGCATCATATGCTGTTCGATTTCTTGCGCATGCATCGGCTCAGCCTGATCCGATGACGCAAAAGCCGAGCTGCACGCACATAAAACAAATAACGTTTTCTGACAGAGTAATCGATGTTTATTCAGGTCCATAACATCACCCGCACTTGTGATGTATTCAGTGTAGCAGCTTGAGTCAGACGAGAACCAAGACGAATCTTGTCGGTTGATTGAACGTAGAAACAGCGTCAGGAATTAACGTTCTTAAACAACTCCCAGACTCTTACAGAGTGATAGAGCCTGTATAAATGACGCCGTTTTTAACAAATTAAGCTTCATTGGAATAGACCAATCACGCGTAATTATAGAAACAGTTGATTTACGAGATTCAAGTAATAGTAAAAAGGTTGTGACGGTAGAGGAAACTCTGAATAACCTAGAGTTTCCAGCGACACAAGGATGTGTCGTCAATTTCAAAAACGGTACATGATTGAAATTGAGAAATTAGAAATCGCATTTTCAATTTCTGTCCTCTGATTAAATCAGGAGATGGGCTAATCAGAGGCTCCTAAAATTAAAGGAGAAATAAACACTCTAGAGGAATCTTCAAATCGCTCACCTCTAAATCATTGAGAACTCTGAATTAATCAGAGTTCCGAACGTCAATTTAAGAGAGTCTATTCCTTAAGTTGAGCCAATAAAGGATTCTCTATTGGGGCTTCTTCAGTAAGGCACTGTTGCCAAACTGACAGAACGACTGATTCCAAGTTACGAGCAGTGTAGCCAATGCAACAGCCTGCTCATGCAACGACTGTAGCTCCTCTAAAGTACCGTCTTGAGGATGGTGTATTTTCAGTTTTCGGTGTTCGCCTGCCAAGGAATGATCGGGATGTTGATTGCGATACATTTCTAGCTTCCATCGCAAGCTGTGCACGGCATTACGGTAGAAGACTAACTTGGTGTGCAAAGTCACCAATGAGAAATCGTTTAGGTAACCAAAAATATTGCAATCTAGACCAAACACCAGTGCTTGCTTGCAATTGGGTGCAACCGTAATTGATGCGCTTCTGGGGCGTCCAAGCAACATGGCTAAATCACCAAACACTTCGCCAGAATGAATGCTATTGAGGTTTAGAAGTCGATCATTGGTATCTCGCAGCTGCACGTTGAGTTCACCGCGTACCAAGAAAAATAGCCAACGATCGTCAGATCCCATAGAGAATATCTCTTCTCCCGTGGAAAGCTGAGCAACTTTCGAAAATGCCATTAAAACATGAAATTGCTGCGGTTCTTTGTTTTTCACCTGCCTGAAAAAAGGAATAAACTCCAAGAGTCGTTCGACTTCATTCTGGTTGGCGTCTCTGGCTAATGAATTTTGCATATTTTCTCACACGAACAGGTACTGAAAATTTTCGCAGCGAGCTTATAACAAGCTATAGCTTAAGGACAATTTGAAAAGAAATTCAGTTTTAAAAATCAGTAACTGTCCAAAGTTTTTAACAAATTGTCCAATTTTAAAAAAATAACAGCTGATTTTAATATTTCGATTCAGAAAAATCTGGTAATCGCTGCGTCTTTGGAGCCAAATCATTCCATCAACTGTTATACCCAGTCTAGCGCTTTTCAACGGATGTATTTTCTCACAGAGGGTGCAGTAGAGGACAAGATGAACATAATGATTATTTATTCACATTTCACCGACAATAATCACAGGTTTACTTGTTAGCGAATCGAATTCGCCATCTTTTGATGTACCACAAGCATTTTCAAACGATAAACCGATTAATTTTGCAGCATAACTCACGACCACAGTGGTGTAGATTGCCGGATTCGTAAATCATTCTTATCACTTTAGAAAGAATAAAGAACACACCAAATAACTCTGAGTTTCTAGCGATATAAGACAGCATTGTTAATCGTAATAACGATAAGTAATCGAAATACCTCTAAGATGGGTCACAATCAGAACTTCTCAAAATAGGTATTCAAAAAGCACTCCAAAGCCGTTAAGAGCGATTTATGCAGATATTCTCAGAAGGTAGATCACTCCTAAAAAATATAACTGCGCAAGCCGATCACAATTTGACTTTTTGCGTCACTATCTAACGAGATTTAACAACAACCGATTTTTAGCTAATTGAAATCTGGTTATTATTATTTTTTCATAAAATTAAGATTGAATTCTGCCGATCTGAAATTCGGCCAGATCCATTCGCGTTACCTATAAAAAAGAATAAATTTCACAGAAAGCGTCGCTGATAAGGCATTTAGGGATGAATTTTTTAAACGCTTAACCAAACGTGTCACTTAGTGACATTGATACAACCAACGGTCGAGTTAATTCGTAAAATCCCGAAACATCGTATTTTTAAACGCCATTAGATATTCAGTACTCAGGTGAGCTCAACTTTCACATACGGTTTATCTACCATCGTATTGTTCGAGTTACTAGTGATAGGATCGGAGGTTCTAACGAACGTATCTAGGGTTTAATCAGCGAAAAAATTTGACAAGGTGGCTTTCAATTTCTCTACGACTTCAATCACCTACAGTTCTTGAAATTGGCGGATACACCGCTGTGCTATTAGAAACACTAGCTTAAGCAGAGTTTCCGAATGTAATTTTCGGATGTGAAGAATATTTGTACTGCCGAGATAAGATGAAAAAGAATTTATGGAGATTGACTGGGAATTAGCCTAACAGAGGATAGAATTAGCAGCGGATGTTTAGCAGGCCCACCATAGCAGTGCGCCTGCTCAAGAGCATTAGCCCTTATCGAAGAGTGATTTTAATCCTTTCAATTTATCAAGATCTTCTTGATCAACTTTTTCTTTTAATTTGTCTTCGATCTTAGATTTTAATTCGTCTTCGGCTTTATCTTTAATGGTCTTCTCAACCTGATCTTGCGCTTTCTTTAGCAACGGTTTTAAGGCCGCCTCAGCAAGCTGTTTGGGCGTTAATCCATTGCTGGCTGAACCTAGGTTATTCACTTCAAAGCTGGGCACCGTTAGGTCAAAACTTCCCAATTGATCCGATGAAAGACTGAGCTTGGAATTGCTGAAAACCAGTTTTTTCACGGCTAATAAAACTTCTTTACCAGGCTCACCCGAACTACCAGAACTCTCCGAGGAAGAACCACCAGCCCCTTGAGTTAGGTTTTTAAGCATGGCTTCGATGTTAGTTTCGGTAAGATTTTTATGCTCTGCACGAACATTAACGCCATCGATAGTAACTTCGTCAATAACAATGACATCTTTAGTAATCGATGTTGGCTCTATATCTACAACAATCTTGTTAAAGCTAAAAAGCTTTTCCGAACTAAAACCTTGAGGATTGGCAATACTTAAACCGCCCAATTCACCGCGTCCGGCGCGAATATCGATATCAGCCGAAGACAAAAGTACTTCGGTACGCGTCGCCTCGGTGCCACCTTCTTCAACGGCGTATTTAACAATGTCGTTTAAGTTTTTAAAAACAAAATAAACCCCAATACCAACAACAATAAGTACCACCAAAATAATGGCCGCGAGTATTTTTACAATCTTCATAATAAACCTATGTGTTTTTGATGAACTAAAGGAATCTCTAATTAACCTCAAAATTACTCAACGTGATCTCAAGCTCGCAATTGCAAGGCGACATTTACACTTAATAATCGTGACCCTAAACAAAAACTGTAATGCAGCAAATATGCTGAGTAAAGCGCAGCCCTATTGAACCCTACTCGTTTTTTCTTGCTGTAGTGTTTGCTTTTTCGATTTAAGTCGTTAGAGCCGAAAGCACACCTTAATAAAAAATAAAAAAACTTGCTGACCTGAATGACCTTGAGGTTAATCAGAATTCCCTAAAGCCATACTACTGAGATAAAGACCAAGGCAGTGTAAAAAGTTCTTAAAATTTAAAAGACGAGAAAACAAAAGCCCCGGAGACCGGGGCTTCTTTAGACGCTGTATCTGCTGATTATTGCTTTTTACCTTGGTTAGCAACCGCGTGCATAGCAGCTTGAAGAGCTTCTTCATCGGCAAGGTAATAGTTTTTAATTGGTTTTAGATTTTCATCCAACTCATACACTAAAGGCGTTGCTGTTGGAATGTTGATTTTCATGATCTCATCTTCGCCCATGTTATCAAGATATTTAACCAGAGCACGAATGGAGTTGCCGTGCGCAGCAACCAACAAACGCTTACCGGCTTTAATTTCAGGAACGATCACTTGTTCATAATAAGGGACAACACGAGCAACGGTATCGGCTAGGCACTCGGTCAGCGGAATATCGGATTCATCCAAGTCTTTATAACGTGGATCATTACCAGGGTAGCGCTCGTCGGATTTTTCCAGTGCTGGCGGTGGCGTATTGTAGCTGCGACGCCAAACCAACACTTGTTCTTCACCGTGTGCCTCGGCGGTTTCTGCTTTGTTCAACCCCTGTAAACCACCGTAGTGACGCTCGTTCAATTTCCAGCTGTTAATGACGGGTAAATAGCAAGCATCTAGTTCAGCCATGATCGACCAAGCGGTTTTGATCGCGCGAGTTAAAACAGAGGTATAAACTTTGTCGAACTCATAGCCTTCTGCCTTCAAGCGCTTACCGGCATCGATTGCTTCCTGCTTACCTTTTTCAGAAAGATCGACGTCTTTCCAACCAGTAAAGCGGTTTTCCTTATTCCACAAACTTTCGCCATGTCGCACGAGCACCAGCTTATACATTGTTGTTCCTCAATTTCTCGGTTGAATACAGGACACCGATTATAACAGCTCTGTTGTTCTGAGAAACCTATCGGAATCTTCGCCTAAGTCATCTGCTCCTGAATCGGTACATTGAAATTGGAAATACGATTTCCAGGTTTTTACTCGATTTTGGCAATTTATCATTATCGAAAAATCGACTGTAGATCGCAGACTCATGGACGCAGCAAGTTAATCGGTGCACCGAGCATCATTATTGAGCTTAATGGACTACTTGTCTTTATCTTGAGAGATACGATGGTTAATATCGGCCGCTGGCTCCATTTTTATCTCTGAAAGATTTACGGGCATCTTTCCTGACCCCAAAATTACCCCAAGCCAGCGCGTATCATCAAAACTTTCCAGCGCTATTTTTATGGTCATCGTCAGCGGAACCGACAGAAGCATTCCCACAGAGCCTAATACCCAACCCCAAAAAACCAATGATAGAAAGACCACCAATGTTGATAAATCAAGGCCTTTCCCCATAGTTTTGGGTTCAATACCGTTGCCAATAATACCGTTGACCAGAATAAAACCTAACGCGGTAATAGCAGCATCGGTAACACCCAATTGCACCAGCGATAAAAGCGTTGCCGGTATCGCCGCCAAAATGGAACCCAACGTAGGCACAAAATTGAGTAAAAAGGCTAAGAGTCCCCAAAGAACCGCGTAATCAACACCTTGCACCAACAACCAAATGGTAATAATCACGCCGGTCATAACACTCATTAAAGTCTTAATGGCCATGTAGCGATTTATGCTTGAAGTAAATCGGCCTAAAGCCTCTAGAGCGTTTTTGTTTTTCGATGTTGCCATCATGTATTTATCACTAAAACGCACTTCTTCCGCCAAAATAAACACAACGGTCAGCAAAATTAAAAAAGCGTTGGTCATGACGTTGCCGAGCGAGGCGAGAGTATTTCCGACAAAACCTAAAGCAGCACTCGGATCAAAACTCTCTCGAATTTGCGCAGCATCGAGCTCAATGCCGTAACTGTTCAAGAATTTTATACCGCCGGAGGTGAGCGCTCTTAAGCGCTCTTGATATTCAGGTAAATCGGATCGAAAACTGTTGATCGACGAACCAACCACGGCGCCAACAACAATCCCCAAAATCATGATGACAACAATAATAATTAAAATCGCCAAGCCACTGGGTAGGCCCAACCGTTTTAAAGCCGCTAATGGCGGCGAGCACAATACCGCAATAAATAGCGATAAAAAAAACGGGACTAATATAGCTTCTGCTGATTTCATCCCGGCAACCACTACTACGATTGCCGCAGAAATCACCAAAAAACGTGTTACGGGAGAAACTTCAAAATTCATAGCATTCCTTAGCATTTTTTAATGCTGCGTTGCTGAGTCTTAGAAAGTAGCAATGTACAAGCTTTGTAACGCAACGCCAATCATTGGTTAATGGCGACGTTAATTGCAGCACTGTGGTTATAGTTTAGGTTGTAAGTTCTGGTGGTAGTTGTGGTAGCAGTTCTTGTAGTAACAGAGCACAGGTGGCTTAACAGCAAACTTCAATTAGAAAGCGAGAAGCATCTCAGCTGAAATTCCAAACGAACAATGACCTAAAACGACACAGTCACGGCGAAAAGTACTCGTTCGGAGATTAATAATATGGATGGGTCGCTCTGGCTCAAACAAAAAGAGCAAAGTAATAATGATCGTAGATGGATGTTGCGATTATTAAGATAAAATGAAAGTTATGTATCTTACCGCTCGACACAGATATTTTTAGCAAATTAAGAATCAGCTATCGCGAGACTCTTCATTAAGTGTTGCATTCAACTCCGAAAGTAGCTCGCGAATTTCACCAAGACCCTTCGATGTAAACAAATATTGATTAGTACCATTGTCTCGGAATTCAGATAAGTCGATTTCAATGCAGCGTTGGCGAATACTGTCGAGATAGTCATTGTCTCGAATCTCAAATGCTAGAAACAAATTCCAATCATTACTGGATGCTTGCCCACATAAAATCATCTCTAACAAGTTTTTTATTTGATACGCCTGAACACGATATCGCGGAGTTTTCACTTTTAACAGTACCCACAGTACTAAAGCAAATACACAAAACGACATAATTAGTGAGACAAAAATTACCATAAAAGCTATCTATTCATATACTTTACAAAACTTAGTGCGACTCTTTTATCATGCATGAAGTTATCTTTTATTACAAAAATCGATGTCGTATCGAAAGATGTCGTACCTAAAATTGAGGCGATACCTGAAAATCGAAGCCATAACATGAAAAAAGCATGAATAATGATGAAAAATCATGAATAGCAGCGAATGATCTCTTAAGAATCAGCAACCAAGCTCTCTTCAATCAACGGGTAATCTTTAATCATTACCGATCAAGTTGTGTTTCACAGTGTTATTCCATGTGTTGTCTCAACTGACATTTTCTAGTCAATTCAAAACACTGACTATGTCGATACGCTATTCGTGTACACACTAAAAATGCTTTTAATTACAGAAGCTTGACGTTAAAAAGAAAGACTTGAATTGTTACGGTATTTTTCACCAACGTCTCTCAATGCAAACACTTACCCGCCGCCAGATAAGGAATTACTGATACATCTAACAGCCCGCGCGACAATTTCATAGCTGTTTCTAACAAATGGGCATTCAAAACGACATAAAAAGGCGATTTTTCTGAATAACACCCAAACACCTTTAACGGTTTATTCGATGGTTATTGCAGCAATTTTTAAAGTGTTTTATCAGCTTTATAAAAAAAGCGTTTTGTTTATACGCGAGCTGGCCTATAATTAGCTTTCTTCACTGGCCCTGCCAAGCAATATGTCCAAGAGTTTCTCTCTTGTGTGTTGGTAATTTTGAGACAACACTCGTGTGTAGTAACACCCATTATTGGTAAGGGTCCGCAATCGTTTCGTTTTAACAGGCACCCTTACATGTCGAATGATTTTTCCGGCGATTTTGCATCGCTTGGCCTTCCTGAAAATTTATGTGAATCTCTTAAAGCCATTGGCTACGAACTTCCATCTCCTATTCAAGCGCAAAGTATCCCAGTTCTTTTAACTGGCCGAGACTTATTAGGTTTAGCGCAAACAGGTACTGGAAAAACCGCAGCCTTTGCTTTACCGATTCTTGCCAATATTGATCTGAACATTAACAAACCTCAGGCGTTAATTTTGGCACCTACGCGCGAACTGGCGATTCAAGTCGCAGAAGCTTTCCAAAGCTACGCGAAAAATACTCCCGGATTCCACATTGCGCCAATTTATGGCGGACAAGACATGCGTGCGCAGTTGCGTCAATTGCAGCGCGGCGTGCACGTTGTGGTAGGTACACCCGGTCGAGTTATGGATCATTTACGCCGCAACAGCTTGGATTTATCGCGTTTAAAAACCGTTGTTCTTGATGAAGCAGACGAAATGCTTCGCATGGGTTTCATTGACGATGTCGAGTGGATTTTGGAGCACACGCCTGCAAATCGTCAGGTCGCTTTGTTCAGTGCCACCATGCCTGCTGCCATCAAAAAAATTACGACGAACTATTTGAATGACCCTGAGCGAATTCAAATTGAATCTAAGACTAAAACCGTTGATCGTATCGAACAAAACTACGTTATGGTCAGCCCGAGTCGCAAAATCGATGCGCTTACGCGTATTTTAGAAGTTGAAGATTTCGATGGCTTAATTATGTTCGTGCGTACCAAAACCGCGACCGTAGATTTAGCACAAAGATTAGAAGCCCGTGGTTATGCAAGCGCTGCGTTGAATGGTGACATTAATCAGAAACAGCGTGAAATTACCATTGAGCAATTAAAGAAAGGCAAAATCGACATTGTGATTGCAACCGATGTTGCCGCTCGTGGTATTGACGTACCGCGCATTACTCACGTAGTAAACTACGATATTCCTTACGATAACGAAGCTTACGTACACCGCATCGGCCGTACCGGTCGCGCGGGTCGCTCAGGTAAAGCCATTCTACTGGTTACGCCACGCGAGAAGCATTTACTGCGCTCAATCGAACGCAGTACCGGTCAAGCTATCACAGAAACACGTTTACCAACTTCTGAAGAATTAACCACTCGCCGAGTTTCGCAGTTCCGCGAAAGCATTTTGGAAACCCTTGATGCGCAAGATTTAGGTGAATTTAAAGATCTAGTTGCAGAAGTACAAAGCGAAGCAAACGTAAGTGCTGACGAGGTTGCCGCTGCATTAGCGTATTTAGCTCAGTCGGATAAACCGTTATTCGTTGCAAAAGACAAAATGCTCGACGAACCACTAGTAGCAGAACGTCGCGAAGGTCGAGACGGTCGTCGTGACGAGCGTGGCGATAGAGGTTCACGTGGTGACAGAGGTGATCGCGGCGACCGAGGAGATCGCGGTGAGCGTCGCGGTTCCAACAGTTTCAATAGCATCCCAATGGATTGTTATCGAGTAGAAGTAGGTCGCAACGATGGCTTACGCCCAGGTGACTTGGTTGGCGCTATTGCTAACGAAGCCAACATGCGCAGCAACAACATCGGTCAAATTGCGATTAACGATACTCACAGCTTTGTACAGTTGCCACAGAATTTATCGAGTGAGGTTAACCAAATCCTCAAGCGTATTTACGTTCGCAACAAGCCATTGAATCTTCATAAGGTAGATTCTTCTGACTTCCCGGCCAAGCAACGACGTGAGCGTAGCGGCGGTGGCGGCGGCAAAAGCGATCGTGGTAGTAACAGTGGCGGCAGAGGTGATCGCGGTAGTAACGGCGGTGGTAGAAGTGAACGCAACTTTAAACCACGTGAACGCTTCCAAGCTCGCGAACATTAATAACTGCCATTAATTCTCGACAGCAATGACCGCAACATCCGATGAGCAAGTGCGTAAACCCCAAATTTGGGTAGACGCAGATGCCTGTCCTGTTGCCGTCAAAGAAGTCATCTACAAAGCCGCCGGTAGAGCCAAAATACTGGCGGTATTTGTTGCTAACCAGCCTCTCAGCTTACCAAACTCTCCTTATTTAAAATCACAACAAGTCTTTCAAGGCTTCGATAAAGCCGACGATTACATTTGCGAAGGTGTTGTATCGGGGGACTTAGTCATTACCCAAGATATTCCTTTAGCCGCAGATATTTTAGAAAAGAACGCTTTTGCACTTCATCCAAGAGGCGATCAGTACTCGAAGGAAACTATTAGAGCAAAGCTAAAAATGCGCGATTTCAACGAAACGTTAAGAGCCAGTGGCATTCATTCACGAGGCCCAAAAAGTTTTACGGCTCAAGATAAGCAACAATTCGCGAACAGTTTAGATCGCTGGCTAGCAAAATATTGTCGTTAACCTAACAATCCAAAACCGCATTAAATACTTCTAAATCAGCAATTCGTTAATTAACGCAAGTTTCCACACAAATACGCACAGCTGATTGCTAATGCCATTGAGAAATCAATTACTATTCACGTAAACTCCTGATCGAGTAGAGGACAATAAAACCGTACTGATTCAGTGCGCAAAACTAACGGAGACATTTTTGTGGGAAAACAAAGTAGCGGAATCGATACGGTAGAATTTCGAAATACACTTGGAAAATTTGCTACCGGAATTTGTGTTGTAACCACAGATACGGCCGATGGCCCAATTGGAATGACCATCAATTCATTTTCGTCGGTATCTCTCGAACCCGCACTTATATTATGGAACATCCAAAAAAGTTCTGAATGCTTTCAAGCTTTTGATACTGCCAACGGCTACGCCATTAGCATTTTAAGTGATCAACAAATGGATATTTCCAATCAGTTTGCACAACGCGGCTCGCATTTACTGAATAAAGACCAATACATTTTAGGTGAATCTGGCCAGGCAATTTTAAAAGACGCACTAGCTACCATGGAATGCTCAATTTGGGCAAAATACGAAGGCGGAGATCACATTATTTTGGTGGGCGAAGTTGAGAAATTTTCTGCTGCCGAAAGCGGCGAACCACTGATATTTTTCTCCGGCGCGTACCGTTTTTAAATACGTAGCCACAACTATTTTTGGTGATTTGCGTTTATTCAAAAAAGCGAAAAGAATAAACGCAACGCAATGGCTAAAAATATCACCGCACTGATTCGCTGTAGCCAAAAATCAAAGCCAGAACTTTTCACCGCAAAGCGTCGTAAAACACCGGCACCCACCGCAATACCACCAAACACTACCAATGTCTCTGCGATAAATAGAATTCCCAACAAAGCCAATTGCAGTGTTGTAGACAAGTCACTTTCTACTTGAACAAACTGCGGTAAAAAAGCGATAAAAAATATTACCACCTTGGGATTAGAGATATTTAAAATAATACCGCGGCGATAAAACGCAAAATCAGACATCATGGACTCGGACGGATTAACATCAATACCCCTTTTGAGGTCTGACATTACTGAAGCAGATCGTGATTTTGGCCAACTGAGATAAGCCAGATACAACAAATAACAAGCACCTAATATCGCAATTATTTGCCACACCAATTTATTTTCGCCGACCAACTCCCCCAGTCCCAACACCACTAAACTGGTATGTACAATTAAGCCCGTACATAAGCCCAGCGTGATCAATAAACCTGCTTTCAGGCCATGACTCAATGCATGACTAAAAACAAACAGATTATCCGGCCCCGGTGCGAGCGCTAGCATTGTACTGGTGAAAATAAAAAGACTGAGCATAGATTAATAATGTAATTTCGTGGCTGAAAGATCATTAATAGAATTCTTAGAAGAATAAAATCCTGTAAGAATGTCTAGAAAGCTTTGATATGTATTCTAGGAAACTCCGATTAACCGATAGTTTCCAGCGGCACAAGGATGTGTCGCCAATGTCAAGAACGGTAAGTGATTGGCACTGTGAATCGCACCGTCAATTTCTGCCCTCTGATACATTCAATTCAAAGATATTTTCGATTAACTATTATCCAAATTAACCCAAATTTTCTACACCAATGGCCACCCATTTAAGTGTAATGATTGCTCATATTTTTTTGATTCGTAGCCAACATCAATAACCGTTGATCCATCTCCCATTGCTATATAAAAAATCCTATATAAAAAACTCTCAGAAGATTTACGATCAAAAATGGAATGTTTGTGTAAAAGTGCTCTCTGAATATAGCTGTAACATTCCCAGTTAAACTTGCGAGAACTAAGCAATTATGATTGAGAAAATCGATAAAAAACCCAGCTACTCTTAAAACCTGTCTATGAAGACAATTGAAGATCATTCGTCGCTATGGGTTATCGGTAAAGATTTCACCGAGAGTCCATGCAAGCCCAATTGACTTGAGAGTAACGCCCGAGAGAATTTATGCATCCCCCACATTTGAGAGCTATTGAGTTGCTGCGAACCCTAATGCGGCAAACATCCCCGAAACAAACACTGCACAGATTGTTGATATCGACACTCGCCTTAACAAGCTTGACCCTGATGGCTTGCTCAAACGGAGAAACACGAGTTGAATCTGGCAATCGGGATGGAATTTTTCATGTTGAAAACTCTGCTGAACCACAAAGCATTGATCCTCACGTCAGTACCGGTGTACCCGAAAACAACATCATTTTGGCCTTATTTGAAGGCTTAGTCAGTAAAGATCCCGCCGACCTCACGCCTGTACCCGGTATTGCCGAACGTTGGGAAATCAGCGAAGACGGTAAAACCTATCTTTTTTATATTCGTGAAAATGCCCGCTGGTCAGACGGCGAACCTATTACCGCTCACGATTATGTTTGGTCATGGAGCCGTTCATTAAATCCACAGATGGCCAACGAATACGCTTATATGTTATTTCCATTAAAAAATGCCGAGCCATATGCTACCGGAAAAATGGATAACTTTGATGAAGTGGGCGTACACGCAATCAGCGATCGAATCTTAAAAGTTGAACTCGAAAACCCCACCGATTATTTTTTACAATTACTCGACCACCACTCAACCTACGCTGTACCTAAACACACCATTTTAAAATACGGTTCAAAAACCGATCGTTTCTCTAACTGGACTCGGCCCGGCAATATGGTGTCTAGCGGGCCCTTTCGGTTAAAAGAATGGGATATTTACAAAGTATTAAAGGTAGAGAAAAACCCGTATTACTGGGATAAAGACACCGTGTCTTTAAATGAAATTCACTTCTATCCCATTGAGAATTTCTCAACCGCCGAGCGTATGTTTCGCGTTGGCCAAGTCCACAAAACCTTCGAAATTCCACTCAATAAAGTCGATGTCTATCGCAAAGAAAATCCCGAAACATTACGAAATGAGCCTTACATTGGCACCTATTACTATCAATTTAACGTAACTAAACCACCCTTTGATGACGTGAGAGTGCGACGCGCGCTGTCGCTAGCCATTGACCGCGAAGCCATTAATCATTCGGTAATGTTTGGCGTTGTAGAACCTGCATACACTCTCACGCCACCCGGTGCCAGCGGTTATGAGCCACCAAAGCTGATCAGCTTTGATCCTGAAGAAGCTCGACGATTGCTCGCCGAGGCCGGTTATCCCAATGGTGAGGGCTTTCCTGAAGTAGAGCTGCTTTACAACACCAACGAATCACACCGCAAAATAGCCGTTGCCGTACAACAAATGTGGAACGAAAACCTGAATTTAAATATTCAATTATTAAATCAAGAATGGAAAGTGTATCTCGCCAGCCGTAACAACCTCGATTACGACATTGCCCGCGCTGGCTGGATTGGCGATATTGTTAATCCAATTAACTTTTTAGATTTAGGACTTTCAAGCAATGGTAACAACCGCTCCGGCTATAACAATCCTGCCTATGATGAATTAATTCTAAAAACCATTCCCGAATCGGCTACCAAAGAAGAACGTTTGGCGAATTTTGCAAAAGCCGAAGAAATTATCTTAAACGAAATGCCTTTTGTGCCCATTTATACCTACAAAACTAAGTATTTGCTCGATCCTAGCGTGAAAGGTTTAACCCCGAACTTTATGGATTACTACAGCTATAAACACGTCACACTAGGAAATTAATCACCATGTTACGTTTTATTTTTACTCGATTACTGCAAGCAATACCGGTATTGCTGGTGGTAATCACCGTTACTTTTTTCTTGGTGCGATTTGCACCGGGCGGCCCATTCGACGGCGAACGCAAGGTCGATCCTTCGGTATTGAAAGCATTAGAAGCACAATACAATCTCGATCAACCGTTAATCACTCAATATTTCTCGTATTTAGGCGATTTGATTCAAGGCGACCTTGGCCCTTCGTTTAAGTATCCGGGTCGTTCTGTTAACGAATTAATTGGTGCTGGTTTTCCTATCACTGCAGAATTAGGTATTTACGCGATTTTAGTGGCTCTTGCCATTGGTGGCTGTGCCGGTGTGCTGTCGGCGCTTAAACCCAACAGCACCCGCGATTATGTTTCTATGTCGGCAGCGATGATTGGTATTTGTATGCCAGCGTTTTTATTGGGGCCGTTGTTAATTTTAATCTTTGGTATCTGGCTTGAATGGTTACCGGTTTCGGGATGGGGTGATTTACCCGGCGATAAAGTACTACCCAGTTTAACCCTGGGCGCAGTGTACGCGGCATACGTAGCTCGTTTAAGTCGCGGCGGCATGCTAGAAGTATTATCACAGGATTATATTCGCACTGCCCGCGCCAAAGGATTGCCCGAGCATGTTGTTATTTTAAAACACGGTCTACGCGCCGGTATGTTGCCCGTGGTTGCCTATCTAGGCCCTGCTTTCGCCGGAATTTTATCGGGCTCATTTGTTATTGAGTCGGTCTTTCAAATTCACGGACTTGGCCGATTCTACGTATTGGCAGCATTCAACCGCGACTACACCTTAATTATGGGCTGTACCGTGTTTTTGGCTGCTTTAATTATTCTCTTCAATTTATTTTCCGACGTGTTAGCCGCTTACTTAAACCCTCGCCTTCGCAGTCAGCTTGGAGGTAAATCCTAATGACTTCCCAAGCAGAAAACTTAACAAATATCGATCAATTCGAATCTGGACGCTCACTTTGGCAAGACGCTTGGAGCAGACTTAAGCGAAATAAACTCGCCATTATTGGCTTATCACTACTCATCTTCATTGGTCTGGTTTGTATTCTGACACCGTGGATAGCACCCTACAGTTACGAACATCAAAATCTCGCGCTAGGTGCAACACCACCTTCGGCACAGCATTGGTTCGGCACCGACAACCTAGGTCGCGATCTTATGACTCGTGTCATGTACGGCGGTCGTGTGTCTCTGGCGGTTGGCTTAATCGCCACAGCGGTGGCCTTGACTATTGGTGTGACTTGGGGAGCCATTGCCGGATACACCGGCGGTAAAGTCGATACCATCATGATGCGTTTGGTCGACATTATTTACGCTCTACCTTTCATGATTTTTATCGTGTTATTAATGGTGGTTTTTGGCCGATCTTTGCTGTTGTTGTTCTTAGCGATTGGCGCGGTCGAATGGTTAACCATGGCGCGGATTGTGCGCGGTCAGGTGCAAACGCTAAGACAGCTCGAATTCGTTGAGGCTGCTATTTCGATTGGTTTATCCAAAGCAACCATTATTCGTCGTCATATTATTCCCAATGCTTTGGGGCCAGTTATCGTTTACACCACACTCACCATTCCAAACGTAATGCTGCTGGAAGCCTTTTTAAGCTTCTTAGGATTAGGTATTCAGCCACCGCAATCATCGTGGGGGGTGCTTATTTCTAACGGCGTAGAAGGCATGGAAGAATATCCGTGGCTATTAATTTTTCCGGGTTTGGCACTGTCGATTGTGCTGTTTTCTTTGAATTTCTTGGGTGACGGATTGCGTGACGCCCTTGATGTACGTGCGTCTAAAGATTAAGGGGTAATCCGTGGCATTACTTTCTATTGAAAACCTCGCGGTGAGCTTTTATACCCGCAATGGTATTACTCGCGCCGTGCGGGACATTAGCTTCTCGGTGGAGCTCGGCGAAACCCTAGCCATTGTTGGTGAGTCTGGCTCTGGTAAATCGGTGAGTTGTTATTCGATGTTGGGATTAATTCCCTGCCCGCCGGGAAAAATAGAATCCGGCAAAGCATTATTTGACGGTGTTGATTTGCTCAATTGCAGCGACACAAAATTACGAGAAATTCGCGGCAATAAAATCGCCATGATTTTCCAAGACCCAATGACCTGTTTAAACCCGTATTTAACCGTGGGTGAGCAACTGGTCGAACCGTTGATTTATCATAAAAAACTCTCCCGTGCCGAAGCCAAAAAGAAAGCCATTGATTTGATGACCGAAGTAGGAATTCGCACCCCGGAAGAAAATTTTGATGCTTGGCCCCATGAATTTTCGGGCGGTATGCGTCAGCGTGTGATGATTGCCATGGCACTCATCGCCGAGCCGCAATTATTAATTGCCGACGAACCTACCACAGCACTTGACGTAACCATTCAAAAACAAATTCTCGATTTAATCGCCGATATTCAGAAAAAACGGAACATTGGTGTTATTTTTATCAGCCACGATTTAGGTGTTGTGAAAAACCTAGCCGATAAAGTTATCGTGATGAAAGCCGGTCAAATTGTCGAGCAAGGCACCGCGCAAGAAGTCTTATCAAATCCCAAACACGAATACACACAAAAATTATTGGCGGCAATTCCGTCAGGTGCAAAAGATACCCCTCACCACAACAATTCAGATTCGCAGATTTTGGTGCAGGTTAAAAATTTGGTCACCGACTTTAAAGTCAAAGGTAATGTTTTCCGTGCGGTTAACGACGTTAGCTTTAACATTTACTCGAAAGAAATATTAGGCTTAGTGGGCGAGTCTGGTTCGGGCAAATCGACCATTGGTCGCAGTATTTTACGTTTGGTGAATGCTAGCGGCGGCTCAGTAACCTATCACAGTGAAGAGCTGCTCAATAAAAATGCGCAACAAATGAAACCTTTGCGCCGCAAAATGCAGATGATTTTCCAAGATCCCTATGCATCGTTAAATCCACGCATGACCATTTACGATACATTGGCAGAACCGATGAAATTACACGGCATTGCCAAAGGCGCAGAATTAAATCAGGCGGTCTTAAAATTAATGGATGACGTTGGCCTTGCCCGTGCGTTTGTGCGCAAATATCCCCACGAATTTTCTGGTGGCCAACGACAACGCATTGCTATTGGCCGTGCCATTGCGACAAAACCAGAATTTATTGTCGCCGACGAACCCGTCTCGGCATTGGATGTAACAATCCAAAAACAAATTTTAGAATTGATTGGTTACTTAGTAGATAAACACGAATTAAGCATGTTGTTTATCTCCCACGACCTTGCCGTTGTTCGCAAGCTGTGCGACCGCGTTATTGTGTTAAAACACGGTGTTTTGGTGGAGTCTGGCGAAGTGGAAACACTTTGGCAAAATCCGCAGCACGATTACACTCGTGATTTGTTACAAGCGGTTATGCACTAAAAATAAATTAATATTTAAAGAAACCTCTGATTAACTCTTCCCTGATTTAAATCAGAGGACAGAAATCGAAACGGAAGTCGAAAATGCGATTTCCGTTTCAATACGAATTCAATCACCTATCGTTTATTAACGTTTATTCGATCGACATCAACACTTCTGTAATAGCGACATTAACCAATTTTTTCGGTTAAAACTCACAACTATATTTGTGAGCTTTACTCGCGATATCGGTAATCTAATGCGATTATTCAACGGCTACTGGCGCTCATCATTACTGTTAAATACATCGTTTTGAAGGCTTTCTCTAGATGTAATTCATTCGATTTATATCACATCTAACATTCTTATAGCTTCAGTCGTAACAACGGTAAAAACACCGTAACAATCTTATGGAACACATCCTTGTGTCGCGGGAAACTCTAGGTTAATCAGAGTTTCCTTATTTTTATAAAAATTAAAATCTGATTTAGCCTTTTACAAGTAAATCTCTGTTGACTGCATATCTGCCTCAGCTCAAGAAAAAACATAAAATTGTACAGGTTTATGCATTCCAAAATTCATATATTAATACTCCTGTAAACCACCGACTCGTTTAGACAGAACCGATTAAAATAGATTTTTTCAATTAATATGGGAGGTTATTAACGATTAAAACACTGAAGGGATAAGATCATAAAATCTGACCAAACGTTTCAGATTTATTGGAAACACCAGTTTTAACATGAAACATTAGTCTTTTATTTTTAACACTAAAGTATAAAATGATGTAACGCTATCTGCCTAATCGATCCTGTTATTTCAATTTGAAATATTTATCAAAACATGAATTCTGATAATTTTTTAAGAAGTAAATTTGTTGTCGGACAATTGGTTTTTCATAAACTGATGAACGAAAAAGCCGTTATTTTCGATGTAGACCCCTATTTCTCGAAGGATGACGATTGGTACCAGGAGATGGCGACCAATCAACCGGCTAAGAAACAACCTTGGTATCACGTACTGGTCAACAACACGTTGAATTGCGCTTATGTGGCGGAAGAAAATCTTGCTATGCCACCGGACAAAGAGCCTATCTTGCATCCGCAAATTTTTGACTATTTCACCAGCTACTACGATGGCTATTACCGCCTGAAAATGTTGGCTAATTGAGCGAAAGCCTCTACCATTCGGGTTTACTCGTCTTTCATTCTAAAAGTGTCGTCTAAGCCTGTGTTCGAAAGCCATCGCCACGCCTATTTAAAAGCATTAGGCATTGAAAACTACATGCCTCGCTGGCAACTGCCGGGCGCGCCGATAAGCCCGCAATGCGAGTTTATTGTGCCTGAGCACAACGCTGACGATATCACCGATACAGCGCTACCAGCGCAGGCTTCGGCGCTTATTGAGTCCGCCGTAGCCTCTACTGTTTCTGCGTCTGCAACGATCAGCAAGCGTACAATTACCGAATCACCGATTCATACAACCTCGTTAGAATCGAAACCGGCTGTTAAGCGGCACGCTGAAATCGACGATATACAATCTCCCAAATTAGGCGTAAGACCTGCTCTTAAAGAAAATTTCGAGCAACCAAAGCCTCGGATTCAGCAAGCCAACACCACCAATACATCGATTAAACCTGCAACTAAAAGCGAATCAGCACGTCGGCAAAATGTACGTTTCGCGTTGAATTTTTGGCGAGTGTCTGATGATCTTATGGTTGTTGATTCCCGCCATGCAGAGCTGGCATTGCCTACCGAAAAACTCTTGGTAAACCTGCTTTTTGCCTTGGGTTTTCCTAAAGAGTTACCCAAAAGTGAAATCATTCGCTGGCCGGTTATTGAAGCACCGCATCAACCTCAAGATGCCAACGCGGCAAGAGACACGCTTAACGCGTTTATGGATGAAAAGTTTTTGTTAGATCCGGGCAAATATATTTTGCTGATGGGCGAAGACGCCGCGACCTACTTGCTGGACTCCGATACATCTTTTGCTGACAAACTCGGCAAACAATACCCAATGAGCGCGTTTTCGCTAACTGCCATTGTTACCCCTAGCCTCTGTGATCTGCTCCAAAATCCGAGTTTAAAGCGTGACACTTGGAACGCCGTGCAAGTACTGCGACGATAAAAAGACAACCACCATGACTGACTCGACGTTATCGCTGCGACCAATGCGCGAATCCGATATAGACGCTGTGTACGAAATTGAATGCGCTAGCCAATTCCACCCTTGGAGCAAGCAAGAATTTTTAAACTCGTTAAAACCGCATCGCCGCGCTTGGGTGATTGAGCAAGATAGCCAAGTCTGCGCCTTTGCTATTTTTGGTTTACTGGCCGGTGAATGCGAGCTGCTGACCATTGCCTGTGCAGCCAATGCCCGAAGAAAAGGCTTTGCTAAGACACTCATCGAGCATGCCCTCAAGGAGATTAATCCGGAATCAATTTTTTTGGAGGTTCGAGCAAGCAATACCAGCGCACAAGCACTTTACGAACAACTCGACTTTCACGAAGTAGGACTGAGGAAAAATTATTATCCCGCAGAGAATAATAAATTCGAAGACGCGTTGATTATGGTTTGGCAAAATCCAGAAGCCGAATTGACGCTTTAAACTCAGAGTATTATGGCGCCTTAACCCCAAAAAGTTGAAGCTTATGATGCTATGGCATCGAACGAAATATTTTGGAAATTAGCTTTGGTGGAAGCCCAGAAGACTTAGGCCTTCTAGACTCAACCCGGAAGTTAGACCAGTCGCTACAACACCCGAACAAACTGCACTCACACCATTTGTTACTGCTGCAATGCCGTGCTTTATATTTTGTCCTAGTATTCCCATAATACCACCTTCACTCTGAATTGATGCATTTGAAATAAACCAATTACTAACGTAATTTAAAACAAAGATTACGACAGTGAGCGCAGTTATTATGTTCATAGTGTCGAGATTGGGTATCGAACCCACTACTTCCACCAAAACTAACTGTTAAAGAATTATAAATTTCCAGACAATGTATCAATATTCTCCAGTGGCTAACAAATAAATCCAGCAAATCTATCTACCCATTAAGCACAAGCCGCCTAGAAAGGCGCTCGCTTATAATTACGATATTCCGGCTTCCAGAAATTCTTTTCAACGCGCTCGTCGATCTCTGCATCGGTTACCTCTGTGCTTACGCCATCTAATATTGCTTGACGATAAACAGCTTTGGCAATGACCGGGCTGATACTGCGACTGTCGGCAATGGAGGGTAATAAGGCACCAGAACCGCGATTTGCTAAGGGCGATAAAGACGCTAAAGCGCGAGCCGCAGCCTTGATCATGCCGTCGGTAATGCGACTGGCCATGCTGGAAATAACACCAAGCCCTAAACCCGGAAAGATAAAGCTACTGCTGCACTGGGCGATCTCAAACAGCTCGCCAGCGTGATTGACCGGTGGAAAGGCAACACCGGTTGCAACGATGGCCTGGCCACGCGTCCAGCGTAGTAGGTCGCGAGGCTCTGCTTCAAGCCCCGAGGTTGGATTCGATAAAGGCATGATTACCGGCTGATCGCAGTGTTCATGCATCTTAGAAACGACGGCCTCCGAAAATAATCCGGGCTGACTCGAAACACCAATCAAAACACTCGGCTTGGCATTAGTGACCACATCGATCAAGCCAATAGCATCTGTATTTTGGGTTTTCCAGCCTTTTAACGCCGCCTTAGATTGAGCAAAAGGTGACTGAAAATCTTGCAGATTCGCCATCTTATCTTGCAAGAGACCCCAGCGATCGACCATGTAGATTTTCGCGAGCGCCTGTGACTCTTTTAAGCCTTCAGACGCCATCTCTTCAACCAATAGCTCGGCGATATTACATCCCAAAGGCCCGGCACCGAGAATACAGACGGTTTGCTCGCTAAGCTTTTGGTTTTTATAGCGGCTAGCGGCAATTACCGAGGCCAGTGTCGCGGCGGCAGTGCCTTGGATATCGTCATTGAAGCAGCAAAGCTTGTCTTTGTAGCGATTCAAAATATAGGTGGCGTTGGTTTGCGCAAAGTCTTCGAATTGCAGCAAGGCATTAGGCCAGCGGCGTTTTACCGCGGCTACAAACTCGTCGATAAATTCGTCGTATTCGTCGCCGGTAATGCGACGGTGACGCCATCCCATATACAACGGATCATTGATTAACTTTTCATTGTTACAACCTGCGTCTAGCACCACCGGCAGAGTATAGGCGGGGCTGATACCGCCACAGGCCACATAAAGCGATAGCTTACCAATGGGAATACCCATGCCACCGATACCTTGATCACCCAAACCTAGAATTCGCTCGCCATCGGTGACCACAATGGTCTTTACATTGTGTTTGGTCGCGTTTTGCAAAACGTCGTCGAGATTATCGAGATCTGGATACGAAATGAACAAGCCGCGGTGGCGTCGATAAATATGGGAAAACTGCTGGCAAGCCTGCGCAACCGTGGGTATGTAGATAAGTGGAATGATTTCTTCGAGGTGATCAACCATCAAACGATAAAACAGAGTTTCATTGGTATCTTGAATATTGCGCAGATAAATATGTTTACTGATATCGGAAGTGAACGTATTGAGCTGTTCGTATGCGCGCTCTTTTTGCTCTTCAATGGTTTCGATGGTGTGCGGGATTAAACCGACCAAATTAAAGTGTTCACGCTCGGTTTGCGTAAAAGCACTGCCTTTATTCAGCAGCGGCGTATCTAATAATGCGGGACCGGCAAACGGCACGTAAAGTGGTCTCTGTTTCATTCTGAGCCTTGCTAAAGAAACCTGTGATAAAAGAATTACCTAAAAACAGTATGCCTAGAATTCTACCTGTTTTTTGCAGTGATGGATGCAATTGTTTACCCGTTTTGTGTATAAAACGAAACTAATTCACCTCTAAATATACCAAGGTATATAACAGAATTTTTTTCGATCACGGTCAAATTTTCAGTAACAAAAAAAATAAATCTGTTTTGATCACTTGAAATTAACTTTGATCGGACTTAGTTTTAGTAATGCAAGTGAAAACAACAAGAGGAATCATTATGCAAATAGAAATTTCTGGTCACCACATCGAAGTTACCGAAGCTATGCGCAACAACGTTGAAGAAAGACTCCAGCGCCTTGTTAGCCACTACCCTTCTCTCGATAAAATTTCTGTTTTCCTCACCGTCGAACGCAAAGAACAAAGTGCCGAAATAACAGCCCAATATATGGGCGCACAAGTTGCAGTAAATGCAAAAGATCACGATCTTTACGCAGCAATTGCTGCAGCTGCTAAAAAAATGGATTCCGCATTAGGTCATCGTAAAGGCCAATTGCATGCCAACGATAAACACAAACCAGCCGCATAATTAATTACCATGTTTTACTAAATTACCCACGCGGTAATTTAGTAAAACCTATCCAATAAAACACAGTCAGTAAAACATTGTCAGTAAAATAAATCGCGTTGATTTCAAATTGAAATAAATACACGCTTTTAATTCCTGCGCTTTATTTACAATTCCCTTCTTGCTTGCCATCTTCCTGTATTTTAAATAATTCAGTTGTGTATTTTTTACGATAAAAAATAATTTAAATCGTTTATGTTTATGTTCGTTAATACAAAAAAAGGCTCCATAAAGAAGCCTTTTTAATGCAATTTATATTGCGCTGGTTATTTTTACAGATTTTTAATTAGCCAACGTGTAAACCGCACTCACGATTTTTAAGAACCTTGGTTGGGTCGTAATAATCGTCTTCGTTTTCAAGACCTTTTTCGTACAAATATTCTTCCATGTCGAGCTCGGTCCAATAAAATACCGGCGCCACTTTAATTAAACCGGTTTTACCATCAATGGTTACTACATCTAAAGAATCTCTAAAGGGAGTTTGTTCTTTTCGAATGGCAGTAAACCAAACCTCTGGTTGATGCTCGCTCATAGCGCGATTAAATGGTTCTAATTTTACTTCTTGCGTGAAGGCATCATGAGCAACGGTATCATCGATATCAGGAATACCGCCAAGAGTAACTTCACGGCGTTTTGCGGTTACACGCGGTGTGTAATAAAACATGTTCAAGTTGAGTTTTTTGATCAAAGCGTCTGCAAAACGATAGGTAGCTTCGGTGTTGTATCCGTGGTCAACGCAAATCACCGGCATACTTGGCGCTTGTTCGTTGATCATGTTTAAGATCACGGCTTCGAAGGGACCGAAATTCGTGGTAACCAATGTTTTTTTATTCAATGACAACGCCCAACGAATAATCTCTTCGGGTCTGGCATCTTTGAGTTCGGCGTTGACTTTTGCAATGTCGATATCGGTCATAGTTATACTCCGTCGGAATCGGCCGCGTACAGGCCGAGATAAATCGTAGCGCTATTCTAACATTTTAAGCCTCTAGCTTGTAACGTAAGACTTTGGCAGAATCGCCCAAACCACAGACTGTCATTATTTCACTCCATACTGATCCTATTTATCCGTCTATAGCGAAACTATCTACAACTATCGTTTTACAGCGAACTTTTTGAGTCTTAAACAAGCTATGCCTATCAAATGTATTGGTCACCGCGGCGGCGGTATGTCGGCGGGTTTTGCAGAAAACTCTCTTGCTTCGATCGAGCACGGACTCTCATTGGGTGTCGATGGCATTGAGATCGACGTTTGGGATTGCCAAGGCGAGCTGCTGGTTTTTCACGACCGTCGCCTAGGTCGAGTGTTGTCTGGTAATGAATTATTACTTGAGCTTTCACCTCAAGCGCTAAAAGCTCGCGCCAGAAAGCAAGGCTTTGAACTGCCAACACTGCAAGAAGTTATGACGTTGATTGGCGACCGAGCATTTTTGAACATTGAAATCAAAGGCCCGAACTGCGCACATTTGGTGGCAAAAACGATTGAAGCTCAAGTCATTGATGCACAAAGAACCTACGAACAGTACGTTGTTTCTAGTTTTGATCATCACCAGATTCAAAACCTACTCACCATCAATGAGCGCATTCCTCGCGGCGTACTTATTGAAGGTGTGCCTTTAGACATTATCGCGTCCTGCAAAGCCTTAAAAGCTCACTTTTTAGGCGCCGGACTGACTTACATTCGACAACATCTGATTGATGACAGCCACCGTATAGGAACCGAATTTTGGGTGTACACCGTTAATCATCTCGACGACATCAGACACTTAGACGCCATGGGAGTCGACGCTGTATTTACGGATTTGCCGCAACTAATGATGAACCCAGAATTGGCTGAGGTGGTTTAGGCGAAGAGTCGAGTTACTGAATCTTGTCGCCGGTTGTGAGAGGTTGAGCAGCGAGGGCATCGACAATGGCGGATTCTAAGCTCTCATAGGATTCAAGTTCGTTTTGCTGGTCTGCGCCAATACATAATAAAGCGCGCGTAGGCTCTGCATCTAGAGTGGGATCTGTAAGCACATCATCAACCACTGCATAACAATGAATATCGTTGATGAATTTTGCAACCAATCGCTCACGCCAAACGCCTGCCTCAGGCCCAGTTAACATGACTTGTACAGGCGGATACTTCAGCTCCACCAAGGCTTGTAGCAAACTGTCGTGCAACTGCGGTTGCAACTCAATGGATGTCCACAAGGCCTGCAAAATTTCTCCGGCCTTATCAAAATAACGTTGCTCAGAAGACAAATTACCCAAACGAGCAAAAACCTTAGCGGCGATGCCATTACCCGCAGGTGTTACTCGATCGTAAATGGGTTTACTGCGATAGATCAGCTGCTCGTGTTCGTCACTGCTGAAATACAAGCTACCGGTTTCGGGATCATTGAAGTTATCCATAACGAAATCGGCAAGTTGAACCAACAATCGGAAATCTTGATCTCGCCAGTTAGATTGCAGCGACTCCAATATGGCATCCATTAAGAACACGTAATCGTCCAAGAAACCCAGAATCTTCGCTTCGCCACCTTGCCAAGTCGCGTAAAGGCGACCGTCGATCCACAGATTGTGGCTGATAAAATCCAAACATTCTTGAGCGGCATTGATCATCGATACATCATTCAAGATGCGACCCGCGATGGATAAACCACGAATAGCCAGCGCATTGCTGGCACACAAGATCTTATGATCGCGCTCAGGTGCGGGACGCCGTCGTCGAGCGGCCAACAATTTCGCCAAAGCACGCCGATAAACTTGGTTAACAACTTTTGGCTCGATATCTAAAACAGACACCACATCGGCAACGCGTCCCACAATTTGCAGATGCCACAATCCCAAAAAGTTGGGCATGCCTTGCCATTTGCACAGTATCGACATAACTCGATATTCGATGGGCGTTAACAGACGTTTAAGCTCTTCGGTTTGCCAGCAGTAATAACCGCCATCGCCGCGTTCGCTGTCGGCATCCAGCGCGCTGTAAAAAGCACCATAACCGTTGGACATTTCTGCGCACATCCAACTGGCAATACCCTGCGCCGTTTTGGCAAACAATTGCGAGTTAAACACCCGCGCTGATTCCGCATAGATAGCCAGTAGCGAAGCGTTGTCGTAAAGCATTTTCTCAAAATGAGGAATGCTCCAGGTGGCATCCGTGGAGTAACGAAAGAAACCTCCGGCAAGAACATCGCGAATGCCGCCTCGGGCCATCATGGCTAAGGTCAACTGCAAGTGTTGTCGAGCACGCTTACCCAGTAGTGAATCTTCACGGCCAGCAATCATTAATCGCTGTAATTGGAATGACAACGCAAATTTTGGCGCTTCGCCAAAGCCTCCGTGTTGTGGGTCGGCTTGTTGCAGCAGATTACGAACCGCCGCTTGGGCAGGATCTAATGAAAAATATTCCGAAGGAATAGGCTTTTGAATATGTGCGTCGAGCTGATTGTAGCCATTTCTGACCTGTTCGATCATCGCGTGATACTGTTCTTGATCACCGTGATAAAAACCAAGCACACGCTGCATTAAATCAGCAAAACCTAATTGAATGGTATTGGATGTTGGCGGGTAATAGGTGCCAACCACAAAAGGGTACAAAGTCTGCGGACACAAAAATACCGTGAGTGGCCAGCCACCGGGTTGGCCCGCTAATAATTGATGACCGGTTTGGTAAATATCATCAATGTCTGGACGTTCTTCGCGATCGACCTTAATACAAATAAAATTTTCGTTAAGTTCGCGGGCAATTGCAGGACTGCTAAAGGTCTCACTGGCCATGACTCGGCACCAATGATTAGCGCTATAACCTACAGAAAGGAAAATCGGTTTGTTGGACAGGCGTGCATCCTCGAGAACCTTTGGGCTCCAAGTCTGCCAATGAACGGGGTTGTCTTTGTGTTGCAACAAATAAGGGCTGGATTCTTCAGCCAAAATGTTTGCATAAGAGGTCATCAATTTTTGCCTGTCCTGACATTTTTCTGAGACAAAACAACGGGAATTTGGGTTTCTTATTCCAAAAAAATTGTTAAGTAAACAGAAATAGCACGTTCCGTGCTGAAAATCCCTGACGCGCTCATCGCTTATGAAATTTTGCGCAAAACGGCTTTGTACCGAACTTTAGGCCAAGTGTCTACTTTATCAATCTAACTTTACTTGAACGCTAATAATTTATTTTCGAATAAATTTAGCGTAAACAGATCTATAAATATCGAAGAATTTTTTCGTTTTATTTTTTGCAATAAATAAGAATATTTATTTCGGTAATAAACCACACTGATCTAATTGTTTTTGCCATAACTGAGTATGCAAGCCTACTGCTCGATTAAAGCGGCTCCATAAACTATCGGGATTTTCAACAGACCAATTACTTTGCCAATATCGATTAAATTCAACCACTTGCGGGCTATTCTTAGAATCCATCAAATCTACATTCAATAATTCTAATTCAAGAACTAAAGGTTTCGTCGATTGATGAATCAACGCTAAATAAGGCTGAACTTCACCAATGTAAAATTTTAAAAATACATTTTCTAAAACGCCAGCTTGGCGGTTTTTTTGCTGGTTAAAGCATAATGGTCGCGCATTCAGCCGATCTGTCATCGCATCATTTAAAACATTTAATCTCGATAAAGCCAATTTTATTGAAAGTAGCAATTTACCTAAATATTTTTCAGAACCGATAACCTGATAATTAAATTCTATATTTTGAGATGGAATGATTTTTCGATTTAGCCAATCGGCCTTAGATTTATTTAATTGTTGCAGCGCTGCAATCAGTTCTGATGGTTTTTGTGAATTGGGTTCAAGAGATTTAGACGCAACTGAAAATAAATTGTGAAATTCGTTACTCGCCCACAACGCATTCCACACTACATTGGGTCTTTGCTGAATTTTATCCACTAGCACCTGCGTTAATTTTTGCGTCAAATCATCTTCGGGCTCATGTATTTCTAAATAGGCCAAACACTCTTGTAAGAGTTGAATAAATTCCGCTTCGTAAATCCATCGCTGTGAATGACTCATGAATTGGCCAAGGCTACTGTTACGTTCGCCTATCAAACGCTGTAATTGGCACGGCGTTAATTCAAGAAATTCCAGAATATCGATACTTTGAGCGACTAATTCGATGGTTAATTCACGACGTGAAGGAAACTCCTGCAATTCAATAGTGGAGCGGTCTGCAAGGGTCAAATTCAACGCATTACTCAGGCGGGATTGATAGCGGTCGAACATAGACTCTGCAAGATCGGCTTGTTTGCACGACGTGAGAGAGCACAACAAAACTGCTGCCGCTATGTGCTTCAAAACTCTCGAAACACTTAGTTTATTTTCCGCAAAACTCATTGCTATTGGTTTCTATTGGACGCTTATATTGCTTAAACGAATTTTAATCGGCACGCTAAATAACAAGACTCAACAAATAACAAAAAAACACCATAGATACGCAAACATCTGCGACAAGGTTTTTCATTTAACCGGTGCACTAGACACAAAAAAACCGGTACAAGTACCGGTTTTTTTTAAACGCGCGTTGAAAATTAAATTTCTTCGCCGTGCGCTTGTTTATCTGCGTGATAAGAAGAACGAACTAAAGGCCCACACGCCGCATGGACAAAACCGAGCTCTTGGGCTTTTTGCGTGTATTCCTCAAACTCTTCTGGCGTCACATAACGATCTACCGCTAAATGATCTTTAGAAGGCTGTAGGTACTGACCGATGGTGAGCATATCAATATTATGTTCACGCATGTCTTTCATGACTTCGAAGATTTCTTCTTTGGTTTCACCCAATCCAACCATAAGCCCTGATTTGGTTTTCACATCGGGACGCATGGCTTTGTATTCTTTTAACAGTTTCAGCGACCATTGGTAATTTGCACCCGGACGCGATTGTCGATACAGGCGAGGAACCGTTTCTAGGTTGTGGTTGAAAACATCGGGCGCTTCTTTGGCCAAAATATCTAGAGCTATGTCCATTCGACCTCGAAAATCTGGGGTAAGGATTTCCACCTGAAGATTCGGCGATAGAATTCTCGACTCGCGAATGCAATCTGCGAAGTGTTGTGCACCACCGTCACGAAGATCATCGCGATCAACCGACGTGATTACCACGTACTTTAAGCCCATTTCAGCAATTGCTTGAGCAAGATGCGCAGGCTCACCGGGATCGAGTGGATTTGGCTTACCATGGCCAACGTCGCAAAATGGGCAACGACGGGTACAGATGTCACCCATAATCATAAAGGTTGCGGTTCCGCCACTGAAACACTCACCTAAGTTAGGACAACTCGCCTCTTCACACACGCTGGATAGGCCATTTTTGCGCAGAATCTTCTTGATACGATCAACTTCTGGGGATGCAGGAAGACGCACTCGAATCCAATCTGGTTTACGCTGGAAACTGTCGCTAGCAATCACTTTTACCGGAATACGTTCAACTTTATCGGCGTTTCTCAGTTTTTCCCCTTGCTTGTGGCGCTGGGTGCGTTTAACCGGCTGGATTTCAGGAGTGGTCATGGCGTTCTCTAGTTATAGTGAATCAATTTGTGCAACGCGCACTGCTTTGCAGCAATGATAATCAATTTACGGAAGTACGGGTAACTCGGTTGAGTATGATGCGTGATTGTATCGCAAATTTGCCATAAAGGACTCGATCAGTTTTGATTGTACTTGGCAAATTAGTTGGCAATCTGAAGGACTTTCGCCCGACAAGCAATCTTTTACCTGAGTCATGGCTAAGCCCGCATAACCACAAGGGTTTATCGCTAAAAATGGGGACAAATCCATAGCGACATTCAACGCCAAACCGTGGATGCTATTGCCGTTTCTCACACGTAAACCAAGGGACGATATCTTATGCTCCCTGGCGTCTTTTTCAACATAAACACCCGGCGCATCGGATTTTGGATAGCTGTTAATGTTGAAGGCCGATAAGGTATCAACTACAGTTTTTTCAATCTGTGTGACCAAATCCCGTACGCCCAATTTGGCGCGACGAAGGTTGATTAGGGGATAAGCAATAATCTGCCCAGGACCGTGATAAGTAACCTGACCACCACGGTCAGATTGGATAACCGGAATAGCTCCGGGGTTGAGCAGATGTTCTGCCTTACCAGCCTGACCTTGAGTGAATACCGGCGGATGCTGCAACAGCCATAACTCGTCGATAGTATCGGGCTCACGCGCATGGGTGAAGTCCAACATGGCTTGCCAACTCTGTTGATAATCAACAAGTCCGAGTTGGCGAATAATGAGATCGGTAGTGCCGCGAAGCTCTATAGACACGAAAAATCCTAACGGGCGTTTGTTTCAAAGCACCATTTTAACCAATTTGTTGGACTTTAGGTCATCAAAAATTGCTTGTAGTTGGTCAACGCCGGTCGCTTCTATGGTAACTGTCAATGATTGAAAGGTTCCCTTAGCACTATCACGAATGACAATCGTCTCTGAATCGAATCCGGGTGCATGTCGATGGAAAACTTCCACTACCAACGCATGCAGATCTTTACCGGCGGTACCCATAACCTTAATGGGGTAGTCAGGACAAGGAAACTGAATTTTAACGTCTTCTGGATTTACATCTGCCATGGTTTGAAGCCTGTGGTCTACTGAATTTAGGACTTAATATCATTAAAGAAGAAACCATCGACTAGCTTAATGAGCATTCGTCAGTGGCTTCGATAAGAACTTTTCATCAACGCCTAACTGGAAAACAAGTTGATAAAGAACAGCTTTAATCCATCCCAAAGACGCGCGAGAAAACCGGCTTCTGCCACGGCATTAGCAGCCAACAGAGAATGTTTGGCTACAACTTCACCATCTAAGGTGATAGTGACTTCACCCAACGCTTGGTTTTGCTCGATAGGCGCTCTTATGGTTTCGTCGATACGAATGTCTGATTGAAGGTTTTTACCGGAACCTCGTGGAATGGTCAGATCGAGATCTGCACCAACGATCAAATCGACATGATTGTCTTGGCCCGCCCAAACTCGTGCGGTGGCTAAGACCTCATCGGCAGAGAACTGCTTGTGCGTTTCGTAGTAACGAAAACCGTGGGCTAGGAGTTTCTGAGACTCATCCGCACGTGCGCTTTCAGAACGCGTTCCCATAACCACTGAAATCAATCGCATGTCGTCGCGAACGGCAGAAGCTACCAAGCAGTAACCAGCCTCGTTGGTATGACCGGTTTTAATACCGTCAACCGACTTATCCCTAAATAAAAGTTTATTACGGTTCGATTGGGTTTTTGTCTCTTCACCAGGAGCACCGTAGGTAAATTCTTGTTCTGAATAAATGTTGTAATGCTCAGGATGATCATTGATTAAAGCCCGCGCTAGCAGTGATAGATCCCAAGCAGTGGTGAGATGACCTTCGGCGGGCCAACCGGTAGAGTTTTTAAATTGTGTATTGTTCATACCTAATAGAGCAGCTTGTTGATTCATAATATCAACAAACGCTTCTTCACTTCCGGCGATATATTCCGCCAGAGCGACCGTCGCATCATTACCGGATTGAATAATCACGCCGCGCAACAAATCTTTAACAGAAACTTCGGTGCCCTCGCGAATAAACATTCTTGAGCCACCCATTTTCCAGGCGCGTACACTAATGGGCACCATATCGGTCATATTGATATGACCTCGATCGATTTCGCCTGAAACAATGTAACTCGACATCATTTTGGTGAGACTTGCAGGAGGCAATGGCTCGTGAGAATTGTGTTCAACCAAAACTTCTCCCGTGGCAGCATCAATTAAAAGATAACTGGACGCCGCTAACTGGGGAGGCGCTGGAATAATCAGTTGTTTGGCTGAAGCAGAATTCACTGCAACGAAAAAAATAACGAATAAAGACCAAAAAGATCGTGTTAAAAAATTAGACATATTATTAAAAATAAGTACTTTTATCTGGGTGGATTGTTTGGAGACTATGACCTAGCAAGCGCAAAAAAAGTTTTATGCACACAGTCATTCATGCAACTGGAATAAAAACACGAACAAGCTTTTTAAGTAGACGTGCTTTTTCTTTAACAATTACTGCAAAGCGTAAGCACCTTATCAAACCAAGAAGCACTTCGCTAATATCTGCGACAAAATTATTTTGATTTCATATACAAAATTCAATAGCAAACCCTGATTGACTTGAAGTTTCCAGCGACTTAGGTAGGTGTCGCCAACGTCAAGAACGATAAGCAATTGAAATTGTGAAGAAATTAGAAATCGCATTTTTAATTTCTGTCCTCTGATAAATCACGGAGGCGTTAATCAGCGGTTTCAATAATTTAAAATATGCACACGGGTTTTATTCGTAAACCAGATGATGACCCGTGACATTACTTTGCGTCAGAAGATTTCGCAGTTTTGCCAATTGCAAATTATCGACAATGGGGCCAATACGAACTCTGTACAATCGTGTTTGTGGATCAGGTGTATTGATAATGACCGGCGAGCCGGTAATAACGGCGATATTTTTTCGATGCAACTCTGCCGCTTGCTGACTTGAGAAAGCACCGACCTGTAGATAAGTATTTGCTGGTAAAGCGGAGCCTTCTGAAGCTAATGGCGCCGGTGGTTCATTGGAGGCTCTGGGCGCAGGAGAAATAATACCGGTACCTTCCCCGTAAATTAAATTCTCTTTTTGCCAAGCAATAGGATCTATAGCCACCACTTCAACATTTGCTGTACCTGCATTTAAAAATCCAAGCTTTTTAGCAGCGGTGTACGAAAGATCGATAATCCTGCCGGAATGGAACGGGCCTCGATCATTAATACGAACAATTACCTTGCGGCCATTTTCAAGGTTGGTTACTTGCACATAAGACGGGATTGGTAAGGTTTTATGCGCGGCAGTCATACCGAACATATTATAAACTTCGCCGTTGGCGGTATTGTGGCCGTGGAATTTTTTTCCATACCAGCTGGCGAATCCTCGCTCGCGATAATTTTGCGCACTCGACAAGACATGATAGGTTCGTCCGGCAACGCGGTACGGGCTTTTATTACCAGCACGAGTTATTTCTTCGGGAATGGGCACCGCGTCGGGAATGTGATCGACAGCGTAAGACTGATCAGGTGCGCTATCGTGTTGTTGGGAATAGCGCCCCTCGTTATTTGACTCTTGCGGAACCGGCGTTTGTTGGGAGGTATTTTCATAGGATTTGAATGCACAGCCGCCGATAAATAGAACCAGTGTAAGCACAATAAGTTTAAAGCTTATAAAAAAGCTCTTTCCACAAAATACAGTATTTCCCTGAAAAAACACGCTTTACACCCGATGACAATAATCGAAGTTTTGTAGCATACCACGATCAATTACCGCGGCGCCGAAGTTAGGTTGATTTTACGTATGGCAGTAACCCGTGAGTTATCGTGATTACTGTCCATAAAAACCGTAGTTGATTAGAAATGTGAAGATCAATAAATTGCTAGAATGTTTTTTCGGCTTTCGCTTTTTTAATTTCTTCAGCTAACTGATACACCGCCATAGCATACATGGTTGAGCGATTGTAGCGAGTAATCACATAAAAATTATGGAAACCCGCCCAAAACTCCGACCCTTTTTCACCTTCAAGCTCAAAAACTCGCAAGGGAGTTGGTGGAGCTTGTATCGATGTTAACGAAAATCCAGCCTGGGTAATTTCTTCAAGACTGCGAGAAGGTTTTAGATCATCACTCAAAAGCGTTGCATCAAAGTTATCATCTACACGAACGCGATCGGTAACGGGTTGATTAGCCTGCCAACCATGAACCTTGAAGTAGTTGGCTACCGAACCAATAGCATCGACGGGATTGTTCCAAATATCGATAAAAGCATCGTCGTCAAAATCTTTGGCGTAAGCACGATAGCTCGACGGCATAAATTGACCGTAACCCATGGCACCGGCGTAAGATCCGGTAAGGTCAACTGGTGATTTACTCTGCTCACGGGCTAACAACAGGAACTCTTTGAGTTCTTTGCGAAAAAATTCAGAGCGCGGCGGATAATCAAACGCCAATGTTGATAAGGCATCAATGACTCGGTAACCACCGGTGTTGTTACCATAGCGCGTTTCAACGCCAATAATAGCCACAATCATTTCGGCAGGAACACCAAAGGTTTGTTCTGCTCTGGCCAAGGTCTCCTGATTGGCAATCCAAAAATCAACGCCTAAAGAAATTCGAGACTCAGTGACGAAAATGTTTCGGTATTCTTTCCAAGGCTTACTTTTTTCAGCCGGACGAGCGATGGCTTTTAAAATAGAATCTTTTCGCACGGCATCATCGAACCAAACGTTAAGTTGTTCTTTGTTGAATCCGTACTCCGAAACTAGCTCATCAACCAATTTTTGCTTTTCGGGATTATTAGAATAATCTCCAGCATAGGCTACCGTCGCAGCAGCACTAAGAGCCGTGCTAAAAACCGCTAAATTAAAGCCGCGTTTAAGGGTTACAAAATTTATCACTGACTCTCCTACCATTTCTTACCTAGGCTTTAGGTGTATTTAAGGTTCCTTACGACGCTGGGTTGCCACCGCCATTAAAAGACCAAAGCCCATCATTAACGTCAACAAAGAAGTTCCACCATAACTAACAAAAGGCAAGGGAACGCCCACAACCGGTAGTAATCCTGAAACCATGCCGATATTAACGAAGATATAAACAAAAAGCGTGAAGGTAATACTACCTGCGAGCAAACGACCAAACGTTTTTTGCGAAGTTGCCGCAATCATAACGCCGCGAGTTAGCACTAAAATATAAAGCCCTAACAAACAAAGCACACCTTCTAAACCGAATTCTTCCGCTAATACGGCAATAATAAAATCGGTATGGCTCTCTGGTAGAAAATCTAATTGCGACTGAGTTCCGTTAAGCCAACCTTTACCGGTAATTCCACCGGAACCAATAGCGGTTTTTGACTGAATGATATTCCAGCCAGCACCCAATTTATCGGCCTCTGGATTCAGCAAGGTTAGAATTCGGGTACGTTGATAATCGTGTAAAACAAAATGCCACGCAGGCCAAGCACTGGCTAGTACTAATCCCAAAGCAGAAATAATGTAACGCCAAGGCAGCCCCGATAAAAACAACACAATGAGACCAGACATCGCAATCAATAACGATGTACCCAAATCAGGCTGTTTAAGAATCAGAACACTGGGAATTATGACCAACACCAACGTGAAAAATATGTGTTTAAAACGTGGCGGCAACATACGTCGAGACAAATACATAGAAATCGTCAACGGCATTGCAAGCTTGAGAATTTCAGAAGGTTGAAACCTAAAGCCGCCCAGATCGAGCCATCGCTGGGCACCTTTTGCACCCACGCCAACCACCAACACGGCGGCGAGCAAACCGACACCGGCCACATACAAAAGCCAGCACCACCGCTCTAAAAACGACAAGTTAAACTGCGCAATGGTGAACATCACACAATAACCCACCGCGAAAAATACCGCCTGTCGCTTAATGTAGTGAATATCTGCGCCGCCGGCGCTGTAGAGTACAACTAGGCCGAATCCTGTGAGCGCCAACAAAAGCACTAACAGAGGTAGATCGATATGAATTCGACTCCAAAAAGTATCTTGACGCTGAACATCCCAGGAGGACCCCGGTAATCGACGCAAAAAATCAGCCGTTGACACCCGGAAGCTCCTGTTGTTTTTCGGTAGGATTTTTATCGCTGGAAATCTGCTGTCTCGCCTTTTCTTCTTCAATCGCTAAGTAGGTTTCAACCACCTTACGAACAACCGGAGCGGCTTCGGAAGATCCACCTTCGCCGTTTTCAACAATCACGGCAACAGCAATTTTGGGGTTATTAAGAGGTGCAAAACCAACAAATAATGCATGATCTCGATTTCTTTCAGACAGGGCGTCACTGTCGTATTCTTCGTCTTGAGCAATACCAACGACCTGAGCAGTGCCTGACTTTCCCGCCATTTTAAAAGACATATCGCGTCCGACTCGATAAGCCGTACCACGTGGATGATGCATAACCTCACTCATAGCATTAAAAATATAATTCCAGTGACCATCGGCTACGTCTAACAACATTTTTGAGTCTGCCGAGTCTGCAACTACCGGATCAACATTTTGTGCTATTCGTGGTTGAATTCTTTTTCCGCGATTGGCTAGGGTTGCGGTCATTTCCGCCAATTGCAGGGGCGTTGCCAGCACATCACCCTGACCAATGCCAACGTTTAACGTGTCACCGGGAAACCAAGGCAAACCGCGGTTTTGTCGCTTCCAAGTTCTAGACGGCCAAATGCCTTTTCGCTCACTGGGAAGATCAATGCCGGTGTAATCGCCCAAGCCAAACTGACTTCCAAACTCATGCAATCTGTCGATACCTGAACGATAGGCAAGGTCGTAATAATAAGTGTCGCAGGATTCACGAATGGCGGAATTCATATCGACCCGACCGTGACCGCCTTTTTTCCAATCGCGATATTTTCGCTCTTCGTTATCGAGCTGATAAAAACCCGGATCATAAATCGCGACATTAGGATCGACCACACGATGATAAAGACCGCCCAAAGCCACCATGGGCTTGATGGTTGAGCCAGGCGGGTATTCGCCTTGAATGGCGCGGTTAAATAAGGGCAAGTCTCGTGACCCAGTCAGTCGGTTATAGTCAGAATGACTGATTCCGGTAACAAATAGGTTAGGGTCGTAACTCGGCGAGCTAACCATGGCGAGAATGCCACCGGTTTCGATTTCAATCGCGACAATTGCGCCGCGACGGCCATTTAAAGCCTCTAAACCGGCGCGTTGTACTTGGCTATCAAAATACAGATGTAAATTCTCACCAGGCTCAGGCGGTGTTTGTTCAAGTACGCGGAGCACTCGGCCTCGGGCGTTAGTTTCTACGTTTTCAAAGCCAACTTTGCCCAGCAATAAATCTTCGTATTGGCGCTCTAAACCAATTTTACCGATCGTGTAGGTTCCACTGTAACGCTTATATTCTTCTTCAGAAAACGAGCGAAGTTCACGTTCGTTAATACGGCCAACGTAGCCTACCGTATGTGCATAGAGGTCGGCCATTGGGTAATGGCGAACGAGCTGTGCATCTACTTCCACCCCTTCAAGGCGATACTCGTTAACAGCAACTCGGGCGATTTCTTCTGGTGTGAGCTGGTAACGCAAAGGAACTGCTTCGAAAGGACGGCGGCGTTGTTTTAATCGAGAGTGAAATTTTTCAACGTCGCCTTCATCAAACTCAACCAATTCCGACAAGACTTGAAGAGTTTCGTCGAGATTACCGACGCGCTCCTTAACAATACTGAGCGTATAACTGGCTCGATTATCGGCAAGTAAAATGCCGTTACGATCGTAGATGAGGCCACGGGTAGGTGCTAAAGGACGAACGTGAACGCGATTGCGCTCGGATTGAGTGACATAGTCGTTATAGTGAACAACCTGTAAACTGTAGAAACGCACTACCAGAATTGATAATAAAACAATCATAAACAAAGCAATTACAAACAATCGATTTCGAAAAATCCTCGCCTCTCGAAAATGATCTTTTAATGTTTGTTGTTCGCTCATGTGTTTTGCGACTGTTCCGTCAAATACCTTAGCGGGACTGAATACCCAACTCTGGATGTTTTTTATATAGCCGCGCAGTTAATGCACGTTAAAGACTGATCTTACAAATTGCTCTAGTTTAGAAAACAAAACACTCAAACTCAGCCAATATTAGCATAAAGGCCTTTCGTTCAAGCTTAGACAGTTTTTGAATATTTCTCTAAATCTAGCCACAAAAGACCGCCATCAAATGCTCAGGCAGCCTCTGACCAGAATTATTCAATAATGTTTAAAGGAAATTCTGATTCATTCAGAATTTTTTAGCGATACAAAAAAAGCGTCACCAACGTCAATCACCATACATCATTAAGCTTTTTACACCGCGATTAACTCATCAATGCATTAATCACAGATTCCTTAATATTATTTATGGTACGGGTGATTATTTAAAATACTTACAGCTCGGTAAATTTGTTCGGCCAGCAAAATTCGCACAATTGGATGCGGTAATGTCAAGGCCGATAACGCCCACTTTTGCTGAGCACGAGCTATACAATCTGGGGATAAGCCGTCTGGACCGCCCACTAACAAAGTGATGTTGTGGCCATCCATTTTCCAGCGATCGAGTTGCTGAGACAAAACCTCGGTACTCCACGGTTTCCCCGATAAATCCAACGCTACAACCCAATCTTTTTCATCGATGGCATCAAGCATTCTTTTGCCTTCATCAGAAATTGCCGTTGCTGTTGATTGGTTTTTGCCACGATGAGCCAGAGCCAGCTCGCGGATTTGCAGATCGATTTCACGGGGAAGGCGTTTAACGTATTCGTTCACGCCCGCAGTTACCCAGTCTGGCATCTTGGTGCCGACGGCTAGAATGGTAATTCTCATAACAACTCAGTTTCTAACGATTAGAAGCCATCACACAGAATTGGAGCTGACTTGTGGCGTTTCAATACGGTGCTTAGGCGCCTTAGACCACAATTTTTCTAAATCGTAGAAATCTCTCATAGCAGGCATCATGACATGCACTACGATATCGCCAAAATCGACTAATACCCATTCGCCTTGATCTTCACCCTCAACACCAAGAGGCATAATCCCGTGAGATTTCGCTTCGCTGGCAACGTGTAGAGCAAGAGATTTAACGTGTCGGTTGGAAGTACCACTGGCAATGACCAAGGTATCGGTTACATCGGTGAGTTCTGCTACATCTAGTTCGACGACATCCTTGGCTTTGAGATCACTGAGTGCCTCAAATACAACGCTTTTAATGTCGGTAGGAATGGTTTCGGTCATCTATCCTCGCGAATTTTAATGAAAAATAATCAAAATAGACGCGCTAACACAGGCGTCGTCTAATCATTGTACTACTATCTGCCAAGATCTACAGGTTTAAATAATAGCTGCTCGGCGAAAAGTTACGGATGGTAAAGCTTGTGTGACTTTATGTAATCTAAAACTGCATCTGGAAGTAAAAACTGCGGTGAGCGATCATCCTTTAAAAGCGCCCTGATGTCGCTGGATGAAATCGGCAACATGCGCAGCTGTGTGCAAAAAATCTTTCCCGCAGGCGATGCTTGTAAGTCACCCAGCTCAAAAGATTGATGCATTTTTAAAAACTCCCCCACCTCGCCGGATACAGGAAAGTCGTAATCTGGCCGCTGCACAACAATGATGTGCGCACAATCTAAAAGCTCTCGCCAGCGATACCAAGAGCTGAAATTCACCAAAGAATCTGACCCCATAATCCAACACAGCGACTGATTAGTCATGAGCCCCGATCGGATTTCTATCAAGGTATCGTAAGAATACGAAGGCCCTTCACGTTTAAGTTCGCGATCATCAACCATCAGCTCACTACAGCTTTGCACCGCGAGATTAACCATCGCCAAACGGTCTTCGGCGCGACAATGGTAGTTACTTTTATGAGGCGGGATACTGGCAGGCAACAATCGCATCTCAGCGAGATGCAACTGCTGTTTAATTTCAAGAGCAAGTCTTAGGTGGGCGTTGTGAATGGGGTCGAAGGTTCCGCCCCAAACACCAATTAGTTGTCTTTGTAACTGTTCTTGTCGCTCACCCATCAACGTTATTGAACCTAAACTCGGACGTGGCCGTCTCCGTAAACCACCCACTTCTGGGAGGTTAGACCTTCAAGACCAACCGGGCCGCGAGCGTGGATTTTGTCGGTAGAGATACCAATTTCGGCACCCAGTCCGTATTCAAAACCGTCTGCGAATCGAGTCGATGCATTCACCATAACCGAGCTTGAATCCACCTGGCTGACGAATTGTCGAGAGCGGGTATAGTCTTCGGTAACAATCGACTCAGTATGTTTAGAGCTGTACTGGTCAATATGATCCATGGCTTGAGCCATGTCATCGACGATACGAATGGACAACACTGGTGCCAAATATTCGGTCGCCCAATCCTCTTCGGTAGCGGCATTGCACTGGATTAATGCTTGGGTTTGCGCACAACCACGCAGCTCAACACCTTTCTCTAAGTAAGCTTCTGCTAAGCGCGGTAAAATTTCCGCAGCTACGCCTTTGTTTACCAGTAGTGTTTCCATGGCATTACAAACACCATAGCGGTGGGTTTTTGAATTCATAGCGATATCGAACGCCTTATTTAAATCGGCTCGATCGTCGATATAAACATGGCAAATACCATCAAGATGCTTGATGACAGACACTTTAGCGTCGGCACTGATGCGCTCGATCAAGCCTTTGCCGCCGCGCGGTACAATCACATCAACATACTCGGGCATGGTAATTAAGTGACCAACGGCTTCGCGGTCGGTGGTGGAAACTACTTGTACCACACCGGCTGGCAATCCCGCTTTTTCTAAACCCGCTTGAATGCATTGGGCAATGGCCTGATTGGAATGCAGCGCTTCTTTACCACCGCGCAAAATAGTTGCATTGCCAGACTTTAAGCACAGGCTGGCGGCATCGATAGTAACGTTGGGTCGTGATTCATAAATAATGCCAACAACGCCTAAAGGAACACGCATTTTGCCCACTTGGATGCCACTGGGACGGTAGCGTAAGTCAGTAATTTCACCGCACGGATCAGGCAGTGCGGCAACCTGCTCAAGACCTTCAATCATGCTGTCGATTCGCGCTGGCGTAAGCTCAAGTCGATCGAGAAGAGCGCTGTCTAAGCCCTGCTCTTTTCCCGCAGCTAGATCTTTGGCGTTTGCTTCGGCAAGCGCGTCGCGAGAAGCATTGAGAGCCTCAGCCGTCGCTAAAAGTGCTGCGTTTTTGGTTCCAGTTGTCGCCGCAGCGATCACTCTGGAGGCAGCGCGAGCATTCTTGCCAAGCTCTATCATGTAATCTTTAACAGACATAGCGATCCCTTGATTTTATTGTTGTCGTATTCATTTCGAATCACACCCATCGCTGGGTGCAAATGATTGTTCACCCTGAAGACCCACATATCCATATACACAACGGAAGCTTGCGGAATAATTGCGGTCATTTTAACGGTAAATGATTGCTCATGTGAACTTGTCTTAAAGTGGAAGCTTACCAGCAAAGGCTAATGTCGACTGATACGATCAATCTGATCTGATATCCGCTCTACACGTTCAACGGGATCGCTCAACTTGATCAATTCCACCTGCTCGGCACGGCTGATTGGCAAAAGCAGTGTCAAAAACCAGCCCAACTGATTGACAGATTGAATGCTTGGGAGCTTCAACAATTGAATTTGTGGGTGCGTGGCCAAAGAGTCATAAATCGCTCGCAAACCATCGTATTGGTCATCGATAGCAATTATCTCTTCGCTGGCAAGGTATTCTACCTGTGCACGCATTAGTTGATTGTCTTCTACCCAAGTCTTTAAAACTCGGAATTTTCGACTACCCAATACTTTGATGTGCAGCAAACCGTTTTCACCCTGGCTCCAATCAATGATATTAGCAACCACGCCCACGTTATAAATCATGGCCGCTGCGCCAACCTCATTTCCATCACGAATAGGCACAACACCAAAGACACTACCGTTTTTGACGCAATCTTTGATCAATTGTAAATACCGTTGCTCAAATATCTGCAAAGGCAGTGTCATTTCGGGAACTAACAGAGTGTTGAGTGGGAATAATGCGATTTCTTCGGTCGATGACATTGACGAACACCAAGAGTTAATAGAGATAAAACAAATTATGCACAGTTAGCAAACATTCACTTTCAAGATTTTCACTTGGCACCAGCGGCACTGGTAAACCTACCGAAATACCACCGCCGAATTCCACAGCAAGCAGAATGCGGGTGCATTGATTTCAGCCATCATTCAGGCACTGTGAACTAGTCTTTGTTTCTATACAAATCGGCGACTAGAAACAGGCGCGCAAATTTAAACTTGCTTTGGCAAGACATGTACCGCGCACTTTTCGATCTATGCGAGTAAAAACAACACTTATTGCCCGAATTCCATAAGCATTTAGGGCGCTTAATCGTTATACTCACCAGACATAACAAGATTGCAAGACAGCAGTATTTCGCCGTTTTATAGACTGTGATCAGGCGCACACTCACTAGCACTAGTGACTGCTTTGCGCGATTAAGCATCATTAATTTGAACCTTAATACCAGCATATGCTCATCGAAGGAATTATGGCGCTACCGCACTACAATGCCTCACCGCAAACTACTCCAAGCGCTTCGCTCAAAGCGTTGCGCGGTCTTGATGCGGAAAATACTAACTACCAGACTCTACGGATGTTCGTAACAGCACTACTCTTAGCGTTCGCGTTAAATACAATGGTTACAACACCTGCGCACGCCGCTAAGCAGTTTGACTTTACCGTTGCCCAAGCCGGTGGCAATCAAGATCAAAATAATCATCCGCGCCCAGGTTTTCGACAACCTGGCTCGCTATCAAAGACGCCACAATCCGATCAAAGAAAAAATAGTCTACAAAGTAACAATGCTTTGCCAAAGGGTATTAATTCCAACGACGCGGCAAACATTGCTAAATCGCGATTTGGCGGCAAAGTATTACGCGTGAATCCATCTTCAGATGGCCATCTCGTAAAACTGCTTTTGCCTTCCGGAAAAATCACCTACGTTAATGTTAACGCCAATGGTGATATTCAGTAATTTTTAGATCGAGGCATTTTAGTGCGCTTACTTATTGTCGAAGATGAACCACAACTCAATGAAAACCTGTGCAGTTTTCTTAAATCCGACGGCTACGTTATCGACTCCGCCCACGACGGTCGTGAAGGTTTGTATCTCGGTGAAGAATATCCTTACGATCTTGCCATCATTGATATTGGCTTACCTCAGCTCGACGGTATCGAAGTCATCAAACAATTGCGAACTAAAGGTAAAAAATACCCAATTCTTATTTTAACCGCACGCGACAGCTGGCAAGACAAGGTTGGCGGACTGGAAGCCGGTGCCGATGATTACCTGGTAAAACCGTTTCACAACGAAGAGTTGCGTGCACGTATCAACGCCTTGATTCGTCGCTCCAATGGCCATGCCAGTCCAACCATCAATTTTGGTTCTCTCGTTCTCGACACCGCCGCCAAAACCGTAAAGCTCAATGATCAAGCGCTGGAGCTAACCAGCTTCGAGTACAATACCTTTGAATACTTGGCTCAAAACGTTGGCAAGGTGGTTTCTAAAACTGAGCTAACCGAGCATCTTTACGATCAAGACTTTGATCGCGACAGTAATACCATTGAAGTGTTTGTGGGTCGCCTTAGAAAAAAAATCGATCCAGACGGTAGCCTAAAACCCATCACCACCATTCGAGGCCAAGGTTATCGCTTTAACTTAGAAGCGCAATCGTAATCGAGTGATCAAGCGGTTTATCAAACATCTGAGCCAAAGCTTAAGTGGGCGTCTGATTTTGGCGTCCACCCTGTTGCTGCCCTTTATTCTTGCCATCACAACCACTGCATTAGATAGGGCGTTCGCTCGCAGCCAAGAAGTCGCCGAACAAGAACGCCTCCGAACACAAATCTATTTGCTGCTTGCCGCCGCAGAAATCTTCGATGGCATACTCTGGCTACCGGAGCAACTTCAAGAACCTCGATTTAGCCAGCCAGATTCTGGTCTTTACGCACGCGTCATTGAAGCCGATAAGATTATTTGGCAATCGTTATCGGCTGTGACCGTTGACTTGCCTGCGCCGATCAACTTACCCATTCAAGTCGGACAAGAGGTTTTTTACGACAGTAAACTGAATAAAAAAGACGCTCACAACCTGATTTTTGACGTCAGCTGGGAACAATCTCCCACCCAAGAAAAATTGTATCGTTTCGAAATCATCAGCGATCAAGACGCACTTATCGCCGAGCGCAACAGCTATCGAAAACAACTGTGGCGATGGCTGGGCGCACTGGCGTTGATACTGGTGATTGTGCTTTGGTGGATTCAAAACTGGGGTTTAAAACCTTTGTCGCATCTGGCTGAAGATCTTAAACGTGTTGAAACTGGTGAAACCCTGTCGCTCGGCGGCACCTATCCCACCGAAATCCAACCGGTAATCACCAATCTTAATAAGGTGTTAGAAATCGAACGCGCCCAGCGCGATCGCTATCGCAATACCATGGCCGATCTCGCTCACAGTTTGAAAACACCTCTGGCGGTGATTCGCTCCAGCTCAGACCGACCCGATATCGTCGATGAGCAGGTCTCCAGAATGGATGAAATTGTTCGCCATCAATTGCAGCGAGCGGTGACTCAACAATCCAGCCAGCCCGGCAAAGGGCATTCGGTATTGGAATGTTGTCAGCGATTGGTTTCTGCGTTATCAAAAGTGTATCGAGATAAAAATCCAAGTTTTGATCTGGAAATCAACGCCAACCAACTGTTCTTTGGTGAACAAGCCGATTTATTAGAACTGCTCGGAAATCTGCTCGATAACGCCTGTAAATATGGCCGCGGCAAAGTCCGCATTAAGGCCTCTACCCGTCACAAAATCTTGAGCATTTTGGTTGAAGACAACGGCCTAGGCGTAAAAGCATCCGATCGCAGAACCATCTTAGAGCGAGGCGCTCGGGCCGATACCGCCGAAACCGGCCAAGGTATTGGTCTTGCCGTTGCAGTTGATATCGTCAGCAGCTACAACGGCAGTCTGAGTGTCGCAGACTCCTCGCTCGGAGGAGCCGCTTTTAATGTTGAATTACCAATTGGTTAGGATTAACGTCCGGCCCCATCAAGTGCGCGCATTCTGCCGCAAAACCCGCACCGACCTCTGCGTAATAGTTGAAAACCACATCTGCGCCTAATTTGATCAGCTCTTTGCGCTCATCGTCGTAGCGAGCAACAGCCGCAATTCGCCCGGAGTATGACGTTTGACGAAGCTGGTAGATAATGTTTTTCATTTCTTGAATGGATGGAATCGCCAACATAATCAGTTTTACGCGAGTCACATCCAACTGCTCCCAAAAGTCGATGTCGTCGGCATCACCAAGAACCACATTACGACCTTTTTTCTGAGCCGCCATTGCACGCCCCTCGTCAACCTCAACACACCAGACCTTTTCGTGCAGGTGAGGCTGCAACGCATTATAAGCACCACTACCAACTCGCCCCATTCCACAAATTAAAACCTCGGCGCCGTATGGCTGCTGATAGCCGTGGATGACTTGGGCTTTTGGATGTTCAAAGCGACCAAGAAAACCTTTGTAGCGGGCATAAAGAGTGTGCGCCCGACGATACAAAAACGAGCTGGCCACGAAAGAAATTGCGACCGCCAAGGCAATCATGACCAACTCGTCTTCTGGCAGCCAGCCATTTTCTACACCTTTACTGGCGACAATTAGTCCGAATTCACTGAAGTTTGCAAGCGCCAGAGAACTTAAAAAGGCGGTACGTGCACGCAACTTAAAGCTAATAAATAGAGCAAAGAACAGGGCAAATTTAACCGGTAGCAATACAATCATCAGCATTGCCCAAGCCAGTAACTCCCACGTTGGCAAAGCACTGAATCCGATGGTTAAAAAGAAACCGACTAAGAACAAATCTTTGAGACTCGCCAGAGATTTATAAAGCTCGTTCGATTTAGGTAAACCCGCCACCAGCATACCTAAAATCAAGGCACCTAAATCACCTTTGACATCAACCGCATAAAACAAGTTATAACCGCCTAGGGCGATGAAGAATCCGACCAGTACTAACAGCTCACCGTGACCACATCGCGATAAAAGAGCAGCTAAAACGGGTCGAGCGAAATACAAAGCTGGTAACGCCAGAGCCCAAACACTTGGAATATTGCCTGTCGCGATCACCAAAAACAAAACGGCAATAATGTCTTGAATAACCAAAACGCCAATGGCGAGATCACCGTGACGACTTTTGAGCTCGGCGCTATCCTCAAGGGTTTTCATCACACAAACGGTGCTACTGAAGCTCACGGCAAAAGCCACTAAAAGTACTAGTAACCAGTTGCCTTCTGCGAATGGGAATACCCAAATTAACGCCAAACCACCAACCAATAAAAGCGCGCACCACAAAAGCGTATGCAAACTGGTGCCGCCCCAGACTTCTACTTTGGCAAGATCGCGCAGATTTAGCTTTAAACCGATGGTGAACAACATCAACGTAATGCCTAAATCAGCAAGTTCGTTGAGTCCTTCGAAAGGTTGAATTCCCAGAGCGTTTAATAAGAATCCCGCTAGCAGGTAGCCCACCAGCGGTGGCAATGAAAACTGCTTGGCGGCAAAACCAAACACAAATGCCACACAAATCCACAAAAAGTCCATAGATCACCCTCAATCAGTTACTGGTCACAGTGTATGTGCCAGCAACTGGGGTGCAAAGTACTTAATACGATAGAGATTACTTAGAGAAAGGTTTGACGAGTAAAATTAACTTAGGCAACAAGGTTAACGCGCCTAAAATGGCTGCCAACATTGCTGCACCGGTCAATAACCCGAACAAAATTGACGGAATAAACTTCGACAGTGCTAACACCGAGAAGCCAACAATGATAATCACCGAGGTGTAGTACATTGCACTACCAATGGACGCATGGGAGCGATGCATCGCGGCAATATAGTTGTTGTCGATTTTGTACTCACGCATAAACCGATGGATATAGTGAATCGTGTCATCCACCCCAATACCAATGGTGATGGCAGCAATGGTAATGGTCATCATATCCAAAGAGATTCCCGCCAGCCCCATACCGCCCAATACCACAAGAGCCGCAAGCAAGTTAGGAATAATGGCAACAACCGCGATCAGTAATGATCGGAAGAGAATCATAAACATGATCATGATAGCTAAGAATACCGCGCCTAAGGTCATGATCTGCGAACGGAACAAGCTCTCTAGCATGTTGTTGTACAACACCAACGCACCGGTGAAATGAATCTGTTCGGGTTTAAAACCTAGATCGTCGACCATGTGCGTGCGAATTTTATTCACCAACTGCAAACGCTTTAGGTTAGGATCGGTTTCTCGAATTCTCATGGTAACGCGGGCTTGGTTGCTCTCAACATCCAAATAAGGATTCACCAGAATCTTATTAATGTCTTCAGGCAAGCTATTTTTCAGAACCGCCAACTCAAAATCGTTGAGCGAACCACCGCTAATATCGACCGCAACCTCATACAAGGTCGCCAAGGAATCAACCCGTCCGATCTCATCCAAACTGTTTAGGTAATTTTGCAGAGATTCCAAATCTCGCAAGCCAGCAATGGTAAACCAGTAACTATTGCCCGGCTGAGCTTTGGTGTTGTGTTCGGAAAATGGATCAACCTCAGCAAATGGATCTTCTTCAACAATAGGATCGGGAAACGCAAACGGATCGGGCTCGTCGAACGGATCGGCTTCAGCAAACGGATCTTCTTCCGGTGACGCCTCGCTGCTACCACCGCCGGTAATACGGGCCAATTCAGGATCAACGTCGAGAATAATATCTAACGAAATGGTACCGCCAAGATTCTGGTCGATGACCTTCATACCTTGGTAGATTTCGGTGCTGGAATGAAAGTAATCAATAAAACGGTTATCGACTTGCAATCGACTTGCTCCCCAACCGCCCAACACGGTGGCAAGTAATGCTAGCAACACCACAACTTTACCGTCTGTAAATCGAGAGAAGGCGAGCGTTAAGGGTTGGTCACCTACTTTATCCTCCTGCGCTTTACCTGGAGAGAGCAACATCAATCCCGCCGGTAAAATCACAAACACCAAGGCAAAGCTTACGCACAGGCCGATGGTCATCATCCAACCAAAATCAATCACTGGCCTGATACCACTGACTACTAGCGATGCGAACGCCACGATGGTTGTCAAAGTCGTGTAAAGACACGGCTTGAACATAAATTTAGTAGTGGCAATAACCAGTTGCGCTTGGCTCCAATCGGGATTTTCGGCGTGATATTCCCGATACCGCACAACCAAGTGAATGGTAATGGCCAACGAGACGATCAATAAGAGCGCGACGAAATTGGTAGAGATAACGGTCAGTCGCCAATCTAGCCAACTGATTAAGCCCAGCATGATGGTTACCGACAATACCGAGGTCATTAACGGCAAAACCACAAAGCGGATTCGTCTGAAAATAATGGCCAGCAAAGCGACGATAAATAAAACAATGCACGAGCCGAAAACCACCAAATCGCTGCGAATAAAACGAATCATGTCGGAGGTGATCATGCTTACACCACCAACAAAAATTTCGGCATCGCCTTTATATTTAGCGGCTATTTCACGAACCTTTTGCACCCGATCATGAGATTTAACTTCAGCCTGTGTGCGATACACTAAAAAATCATGGCTGATTCGCTCTAATTCCTGGGTTTCTTGCTCAGTTAACCCTAACTGATTGCGCTTAAGGCGCAGAGCATCACGGGCACGAACTAACTCAATATATTTTTCATCAACCGCAAGATTCAGTGCAATTGCTGTGGTTTGCTCATCAGGACCAAGAATAAGGTTTTTATAGATGGGGCTGGTTAGAAACTCTTTTTTCGCATCGTCATAATCGACATCACTCGTTTCAAGTGTACGAAGACCTTGACGAATTTGCGTTAAATTCTGAATAGGACTGTAAAGCAGAGGAACGTCGAGAATACTCAAAGCACTGGCAACGCCATCGAGCTCTTTTAATTCATCCCGCAATGACTCAAGAGTGGCTAGAGTCTCAGCTTTGAACAACTCATCATGCGGTTTAAAAGTAACCACCAACAAGTCACCCGCGCCATAGCGTTTGATGATCTGGCGGAAGTAATCAAGATCGCGATCGGCTTCAAGGGTCAACGCATCGGCAGATGCATCGAGTTTAAAATTGGGTAAACCCGCGGCCATAACAACGGTAATCAGCAACACCAAAAATAGCGCTAATTTTGGTCGATTGATAACCAGCCCGTGATAAAACTTTAAAAAACCTTCCGTCATACTCTCGCTCAAACAATTGCTGTCCTTCCTTAGTGCTGTTTTGAAGGACAAATCTCCCCAAAAGATCGAGGACTTTTAATAAATGATTACTGCTAAGACTCCAGCGAATTAATAAGTGATTAACAACCACCTACAACGAACGCACAGGATTTAAATGGGTTGAATTAGGCGAGAACGCAGGCGGGATAAACACGCTTAAGAAACATAACTCGCGACTGCACTAATAGGATTACCAGCAAACACTGATTTTACACAACTCAACACAATATTTAGAACTGTCATCCACTCAAAAATCGTTTATTTGAGTGAGTTTTCACTCAAATATCTCCAGTGAGTTCTCAAACAGTGTGTTTTTTTATCTATCGCAACCTCCGATTAACTCACCCGCGATTTAACCAGAGGCCAGAGATTGACAATGTGATTTTCAATTTCTTCACAATTTCAATCACTTGTCGCCTTTGAAATTGGCGATACATATACGTATCTCTGAGCACTCTAAGTTCATCAGAGTTTTCTATCTATTTCAGTAATTTTCAGCAACCTTGTTGAAATGATTGCAGATATTACTGAGTGCCTCGCTCTTCTATAAGGCCACTCATTCACAGCACTCTTACTAGACGCAAAATCCATACTGACAGATATATCCGAGATTTAACCTAAAGCGAAGCGTTAAACCTATAGCAAACCCCAGAGACACACAGCAGCCTCAGGATTCTTGCATCCCACATTTTCCATTGGCCTGATAGTCGCCGCGCACACTAAATGATTTTATAAATAAAGCAAACCATACTGCGATCATCGCTCAAGTTTAAGCTAAAAAATGTGTGGTTCTAATCATGGTTGAATAGGAAACCCTAATGAAGCAAAAGTTTCCATTAATCCTGAGGCAAGCCGTCAGCTTCAATAACCTTAAGCGGCCGAAACCTTGGCTAAATTGGAAATCGTATTTTCGATTTTGGTACTTTTAAAGGAAGCTCTGATTAACTCATCCTTGATTTAATCAGAGGGACACATCCTTGTGTCGCGAGAAACTCTAGGTTAATCAGAGTTTCCTAAAAATTTTTTCGGTACTTTAAAAACTTGTTGCTGCATCAATCGAAAATTCCGATAGACAAAATAGATAAGCCAAAGAGGCAAAAACGTTTAATCGAAATACTTTTGACGTTTTTAAAAGTAAATATAAATGGAAAGCTTAAAACTTAAAGGAATCTCTGATTAACTCATCCCTGATTTAATCAGAGAATAGAAATTGAAAATGCGATTTCCAATTTCTTCACAATTTCAATCACTTACCGTTCTTGAAATTGGCAACACATCCATGTGTCGCTGGAAGCTCTAAGTTAATCAGAGCTTCCTAAATAATTACCTGCCTAAAACTCCCATCAAACCCGGTAATTTAACGATCATCGGCAGGTAAATTCATCGGCAAGTAAATTAAAGGCATTTGCGCAAATACCAGTAACTTAGCCAATTTCAACACCGCTAAATTATTAAAGCTGAGAATAAATTGGAATTGCTTTTTTGGCTCCAGTAGTTGCTAGCCAGCAGTTACCTAATTCCCGCTGTACTTGCGAATGAATGACTGCGTTACACGGAGTTTTTAAACATAACAAGGTATTGGAATTATTCACTCCACTGTGTAAGGTTTTTAGGTCACATCACTGTGCCCTAAGGATTTTTCAGGACTAATCAAATCGCGTACACGTTGCTTTAAGAGTTTAATTTCCGGAAAACCGCCATCCTTTTTGCGCTCCCACACACTGATCTCGCCAACAAAAATTTCAAATCTACCACTGCTTGCCGGGCACAAGGACACTTCGTCTAACTCAGATTCAAACGTCGAAAGTAACTCTTGGGCATACCACGCAGCTCTTAATAACCAGCGACAACCTGGACAATAATAAATTTTTACGATTTTTAACTCATTCATAAATTCAGCTTCTGCCAACGAAATTAAACCTAAAAACACATTTACTAATAATAAGCGTTAAACGCAAAAACCGTCTCTTTAATAAAAAATTGAAAAGATATAATTATAAAAACAACAGCAATTGCAAAATTAATTCATTTATTGCAAACATGCATTTGCGTAAAAATAGAGTAATCTCGGTTTTTACGTGTGATTTCATAATGACAAAGTGAGATAATAACGCCGTTCATACAACTTTTATGCAATAAAAGATCGATACAGGTCTAAACCTGCAATTCTAAAAGGCTATTTCGAGCTGATTATTTTTTAAATACCCAACAAACCGAGTATCCATTTACGACGGGGTTAATGATATTTGTGACCCGCTCTAAATAGCCTTTTTCTAAGCGATCAAAAGTCTTCTGTGAAGAGCTGCATAATATTGGCACTCTGTTCAGAACGACATGATTTTTGTGAATTGCCACTACTCAATCGCGAGATTAATCAACTAACGTGGCCACTAGCTTAATTGAACAATCATTAATCTTGTGTCTATCGTTACTAACACCAGTCACAAACCGAATACGTTGAGCCATTTAATCCAATGAACCAATACATACTCAAACACACTCAAAACCCCGATCTTCAGTTTTTTATCGGCAAACGCAGTCGTATTTTGGGTAAATCGGCAGAATGCGACTGGACAATCTCTTTGGGTAATTTAAGCGATAAGCAGGCGCGTTTTTGGTTGGATGAATCGTCAACGGGATTTGCCGAGTGAATGGTCAAGATGCGCTTAAATATCAGGCGTTAAAATTGGATGATCTGATTCAAGTAGGCGATCAGATCTTCCAACTTGCCGAAAGCGAAGAAAACACTTGGTCGTTAATTGCCAGCGACAGTTGGATGAAAGGCCAACACTTCGATTTACATCCAGGCAAACAAACCCTTGGCCGCAGTGCCGAGGCAGATCTTACCTTGCCGAGCAAACACCTTTCTCGTTTGCATGCAGAGTTCAACGTTGAAAACAACACGTTAACGGTAACCGATTTAGATTCGGCCAATGGCACCTTTGTAAATGGTCAACGCGTTAGCCGCCAACCTTTACACGACGGCGATGTTGTAAAATTCGATCAGTTCAGTTTTCGCGTTTTAGGCCCTGAAGCGCAAACCATGAAAACCCAAATTGGCGTTTTGCATAAGCCTGTAGCTTCGAAACCAACGGTGGTGAAAAAAGATCGTCCGCACGCAGGTGCTTATGTCATCCATACACCAAGATCACCAAAAGTAGAATGGACGATGATCTCTGGACTATTGGCGATCAGCAGTTGCATTGGATATCTAACCTATATCGCCTTACAACTTTGAGCACAACCAGAGCTAACCCAGCGGTAAGTTTTCAATGGCTGGCCGCTCAAACACAGGCCAGCAATTCAAGTCCAATAAATCCCGCGCTAGAGAATCCTTTAGCGCTCGCCCCATTTCGCCATTAAGGTCTGCTCGATGCCGAGTTGGTCTAGGATTCTCGCCACCACAAAATCCACCAGATCACCGATTTGATTTGGCTCATGATAAAAACCCGGTGACGCCGGTAAAACAACCACACCCAACTGACTCAGTTTTAACAAATTTTCTAAATGTATGGTTGATAACGGCGTTTCTCTGGGAACAACGATCAACTGTCTGCGCTCTTTAATGGCCACGTCGGCGGCACGTTCGATGAGATTATTGCTAGCCCCTGTGGCTATGGCCGATAGGGTACCGCCACTGGCCGGGCAGATCACCATTTTGCGTGGCGCACTGGAGCCTGAAGCCACGGGCGAGAACCAATCTTCTCGGCCATACACTTTTAATTGACTTTGGCCTACCCAAAAATGGTTTTGAAAAAATTGCTGTAGCGATACAGGACCCCACTCTTCGGCTGGAACCGCCAACCCAGTTTCTTGCCGCATAACAATCTCCGCCGCTTTAGACATCAACAGAGACACCTCACAGTCGGAAGCCAATAAACATTCGATCAGCCGCAATGCGTAGGCTGATCCGGAGGCGCCTGTTATGGCGACAGTAATTCTTTGTGACACGTCACTTGTCCTTAATTTTTTACCATCTGTCTTCAGAAAGTTTTGCAATCAACTTTTTATGTATACCGCCAAAACCACCGTTACTCATTACGACCACATGCGTCTTGCCAGAAATCAGCGTAGGCACCAATTCAACAATGTCATCGATACTGTTGCATCGCTTGGCGGCGACCGGGCTGTGATGAACAATACTTGTTAAATTGTCGTGGTCATCTCCTGCTTGGTACCAAAGCACTACATCCGCCGACTGAGCCGCCTGGGCCAACTCGCGGTTATGAACGCCCGACTTCATAGTGTTAGAACGCAGTTCAATAATAGCGACGATACGTTCTTCTTTTATTTTAGCTCTCAAACCTTCTAGGGTAGTTTGAATCGCTGTTGGGTGATGTGCGAAATCATCATAAATTGCAATATCAGCAAAATTGGCTAATTGTTCCATACGGCGCTTTACGCCTTTAAATTCGCACAACGCTTGGCAAGCAACCGCCGGATCAAGCCCGATTGTTCTCGCCGCGGCGACCGCAGCCAAACCATTGTTAACGTTGTGCTTGCCGCTTAAATTCCATCGCACCCTGCCAATTAATTCATCTTTAAAATAAATATCGAATTCGGCGCCGCTATCATCGAGCAGTGACGCCGTCCAATCTGTACCGAGTATTTGCGTCTCACTCCAACAGCCGCGATCGATTACTTCGGTGATGGCAGGTTCCGTTGGGTATAAAATCGTTCCACAAGACGGAACAGTACGCACCAAATGATGAAATTGTGTTTGAATGGCATGTAAATCGGGGAAAATATCGGCGTGATCGTATTCCAAATTATTAATGATCAAGGTGCGCGGGCGGTAGTGAACAAACTTAGATCGCTTATCAAAAAACGCACTGTCGTATTCATCGGCTTCAACAACGAAAAAATCGCTTTTACCCAAACGTGCGGAATGTTCAAAATTGCCGGGCACGCCGCCAATTAAATATCCCGGTTCGAAATCTGCGTACTCTAATATCCAGGTCAACATAGACGCTGTAGTGGTTTTTCCGTGTGTACCCGAAACCGCCAACACCCATTTATCTTGCAATAAATAATCACACAGCCACTGCGGCCCAGAGGTATAGGCGATACCTCGATCTAACACATATTCAACAGCAGGATTACCGCGACTCATGGCATTACCAATAACGACCAGATCAGGCCGATCGGTAAATTGCTCTAAACCAAAGCCTTCAAACATTTCGATACCCGCGGCTTCCAGTTGCGTGCTCATGGGCGGATAAACATTGGCGTCGCAACCACTAACACGATGCCCAAGCGCTTTTGCCAATTGCGCAAGACTTCCCATAAAGGTTCCACAAATCCCTAAAATATGAATATGCACGCGCGCTAAACTCCGGTTTTATATACGATTTTTACTGAATTAAAAGTGCCAATGAGAGTACCACAGCTGCACATAAATTCAGTTATTTATGCTGTTATTATCGGCACTCAAAAAAGATTAGAATTCTATGGAACGCCCAAAAGCTGACTTATTCGTCAAACATAAGTCTCACCTAAAGTAGTTTGTAAATTGTAATTGTTACCTTGTACATATTTCGAAATAACTTCGGTTTCTTTAGAATTACCAACTACACACATGCCCAAATCTATCGAAAGCCGCAATATACGGTCAATTTACAAATTGATCATGGTTTTTGCTTATGATTTGGTATCACTCAAGGATGTATTCATAACTGCTGACTTGGGATTAACTCAAAATGCCCCAAGGGCTGTTCCAAAAGGAGTCTAGAATGCCTACCGCGAACCTAACCGAAACGCTAAAAAACTACACCAAAGACGCACAACTGGCTGAATTAATTGAAGAGATTGCCGATTGCTGTGAGCAAATTTCTGCGCGTTTAAAGTTAGGCGCATTGACTGGAATTTTGGGTGCGCTCGAAGACACCAATGTGCAAGGTGAGACCCAAAAAGAACTGGATGTCATCGCCAATGATTTATTAAAAGAAGCATTACTTGCGATTCCAAGTGTTGCCGGTATCGCCTCTGAAGAAGAAGATTTACCGGTCGGCGGCAATCCTGAAGGACGTTTTCTAGTTTTGTTCGACCCCCTCGACGGTTCATCCAATATTGATGTCAACGTGTCTGTAGGGACTATTTTTTCGGTGTTAGAGCTTCCCGAAGGAGCTAACGGCGGCGAAGAAAGTGCTTATTTACAATCGGGTCGCAAACAATTAGCCGCCGGTTACGCCTTGTACGGCCCATCAACCACGTTAAGTTTGACCACCGGTAAAGGCGTACAGCAATTTGCCTTAAACAATAGCGGCGAATTTTTACTGATCACCGAAGCGATGAATATTCCGGCAGACACCAAAGAATTTTCGATCAATATGTCGAATCAACGCTTTTGGCAGCCAGAAATGCAAAATTACATTGGGGAATTATTGGCAGGTGAGACCGGTAGTCGAAATAAAAATTTCAACATGCGCTGGATCGCGTCCATGGTTGCCGACGTACATCGCGTACTAACCCGCGGCGGAATTTTCACCTATCCGTGGGACAATCGCGAACCGAACAAGCCCGGAAAACTTCGCTTAATGTATGAAGGTAATCCAATGAGTCTTTTGGTAGAACAAGCAGGTGGCTTGGCAACCACCTGTTTTGGCAATATTTTAGATATAGAGCCCACCAAAATTCATCAAAGAGTCGCGGTAGCACTGGGTTCTAAAAACGAAATTTCGATGCTGTTAGCTGCACACCAACCAGCCTCAGCCTCAAAAGCCGCTGAACTCAACCGCTAAATTACTTCGTCAGGCCGATAGATTCGTAATCTCTGTTGCTAAGGAGCGTTCTGGTAAACGCTCCGCTGCACTGACGGCAGCTTCAGCAAAAAAGTTTTGCGAAATACAATCGAGCAAGGCTCGCGTGCGATTATCGGAGAGCCGATAGTAGATTCTTTGTGCATCGCGGCGAGTCGAAACAATTTTCTCTTCTCGAAGTTTTGCCAAATGCTGCGACAACGCAGATTGACTTAAACGCGCTACAGATTCCAAATCACCGGCTGACCGCTCGCCTTGCATGAGGTTACAAAGTACCGCCAACCGACCTTTATGAGCCAACAATTTAAGTAGTCGCTCCGCCTGTGGTGCCTTGTTGTCGAGAGGATCAATTTCCAACGCCATAGTAATGCCCTTCTTAACTAACGTCTTATGTTATACATTCCTAAGCTTAGCGAACTTATCCGCTTACGCCAGAAATCTGCTGGCAAATCGATCAATGGTATGAAGCACTCCGCCATTGGCAGGAAAACACAGCGCCTAGAGAAAGATGACCTACAACAAATGTATCTACTTCGGAAGGTGCACTTAGGTTTAATTGTTCACAAACTCGAATATGATAAAATCTAAATTTTCGGGCCCTCCGGTGCAATTTTTCACACACACTAATGGAAACTGTTATGAGTTTTGACAAAGTCCCTTCGGGTAAAAGCCTTCCAGACGATATCAACGTAATCATTGAAATCCCAATGAATGGCGACCCTATCAAGTACGAAGTAGATAAAGACAGCGGAGCGATCTTTGTTGACCGTATGCTAGGTACGGCTATGCATTACCCAGCAAACTACGGCTATGTGCCTCACACTCTTTGTGGCGACGGCGACCCAGTAGACGTATTGGTTGTTATGCCAATTCCTGTTCTTACCGGCTCTGTGATTCGCTGTCGTCCTGTCGGCGTTTTAAAAATGACCGACGAATCTGGTGAAGATGCGAAAGTGCTTGCGGTTCCTTACGACAAGATCACTCCGTTATACAAAGACGTGAAAACCGTAACCGATTTGCCTAAGTTGTTACTTGATCAAATCGCACACTTCTTCGAGCACTACAAAGACCTTGAGCCTGGTAAGTGGGTTAAAGTTGAAGGTTGGGGCGACGTAGAAGAAGCCAAAAAAGAAATTTTAGATTCTGTTGCGCGCTACGAAGCTGACAAGTAATTCTAAAAGAGATCAAAGCGGCATCCGTGTCGCTTTGATTCCAGTGAAAAATAACGATCAATCTAAAAAATCCGCCGATATTACCTTTCTACCCATCTTCACCAATCTGTTACATTTCGAATTTATCTAACACGCATTTGCTGTGGTGAGTTTGTAGAATGGTAAAACATTTTTTCAAAAATACTCGCCGTAAATCACGCCGAATAAAACAACACCCCTCGCGTTACAGCCCACCCTTAGCCCTAGGTAAATCAGAAATATTTGTATAAAAACAAAGATCTAGAACAGTATTTAACACTACAGAAATTAGCTGGTTCGCATATTGCTTCGTATATTTTCATGAACACACATAAATAATAACGACCATTAAAATACCCTAATTGATTCAGTTAAATTGCTGTTAAAAAGTATTCTTTACAAAAACCGGCTTCACTAAAGAGAAATAATATAAGGACAAATATTCACGCAGAATTACCGCCCAGCTCAGAACAAACAAATCTAAAAATAAGTCGCTGAAATAGCAGCAAGTAAATTACTGTTCAACCATACTTAATCTAAGACCAGTGATTCATTAACGCTGTACAAAAAGCTTTTCAGCAAAACAGTACCGATTAAGCTTTGTTTGGGAAGATATAATTATGAACAGTAAAAAAACAATTCATGTAAAAACCCGTGGTTTCGAGCAACGAAAAACTCAAACCTACGGTCACACCCTCGCACTTGCTGCCTCGGACTACAACACAGACTATAAATTAGCACTGCAATTTTTAGCCTTGTGTTTAATAGCCTTTTCGGTCTGCATTTATTCCACCAGAGGCTCGGCACAAGAACAAACTTTCGTTCCAGATTATCTGTATCCCTATTCAAATATGCATGCGGCAGATATCGAAGGGCAAGGCGCCGATCGTCACTTTTCGGCTTACGGTTTAACCAACGAGGAATTGGAATTCTCAGCGGCGAATTTTTTTGATAACAGCTTAAATACCACGCAAAGATTGATGAATCACCAATGGATTTATCAGTCATACCACGATATTGAATTGCAAAGCGGCAGTAAGTTTTTTTCTAACTTATTTAAATCGACCCTAAAAACCTATTGGCAAAAATATCATCAAAATAAACTCATCAATACAGCTCTGCCGGATTCCAGCGGTGAGGGCAGCATTAGCGAAGTTAATTACAAAATGCGCCTAAAAGATGACTCGGTAAAAATGTCGTTTGTTTATGAGTTTTGACGAACAACTGCAAGGGCATTTTCTGGAAACGTGAAAATGCCCAAGCTTCAAAATCCGCCCTATTCTGCAATAAATGAATCAGCAACAAATAGATCATACTCATTTCAAACACGAGTCTGGTCTAAATCTGCGCACCACCGAACGAATCTGCACCTACACACTCAACCGCTTAGCAGCCAATTTTTGATCTTACTCGGGGTTATTCTGCACATTAATTTTGGTACTATTGCCGCAGAATTTTGAACGGGCAATAACCATGTATCTATCCGAACTTCCAAACGCGCCCTTGTGGCGAAAATTCACTGCGCTGATTTACGACTGGCTTGTACTGGCAGCTGTATGTATGGGCTACGGTGCATTGGTACTTTTTATTCAGGTGAACGCTTTCGGCAAAACCTTCGGCGAAGGCGAAAAAGGCGATTTTGGTACGCTCGGTTTTTTGGGTTTGGTGCTATTAATTTTTGCGTTTTATTGTTTTTTTTGGCGTCGCGGTGGACAAACTTTAGGAATGCGTGCATGGCGATTACAAATTATTGCCAATGACGGAAAAAAACCATCATTTTTAAGCTGCATAATTCGTGGAATTATCGCCCCCATTGGTCTTGGAGTATTTTTGTTGGGTTATCTTTGGCAACTTATTGATAAAGATAATCAGACCTTGCATGACAAGCTAAGCCGTACACGGATTATATTGTTACCGAAAGATAAAAAGTAAAACCCTCGGCACCTCTGATTAACTCAACAATAATTTAATCAGAGGACAGAAATTAACACAGAAATTAACAATGCGATTTGCAATTTCTTCATAATTTCATTCACCTACCGTTCTTGAAATTGGCGACATATCTTTATGTCGCAGCAGACTCTAGGTTAATCAGAGTTTCATCTCTTTTTATTACGCGAGCCCATAACAATGTTATCGGTAACGCGACAACACCCAAACACCGGCCGTGGCGCAAATTAAGATGGGAATTGCCACCGCAATTAACGGTGAAAATCCAAAAACCAAACTGGAAGGGCCTAAAATTGTTTGACTGGTTTTAAAGGCAACACCCACCATTACACCGGTAAAAACACGAAATCCGGTGGTCACTTGGCGCAGCGGGCCAAAAATAAAAGATACCGCAATCAATACCAAACTAATCGTCGCAAAAGGCTGTAAAACCTTCTCCCAAAACGTCAGCCAGTATTTACGCGCTGGCAGACCTTGCGATTGTCTGAAGGTTGCAAAAGTGTACAAATCGCGAATCGATAAAGAATCTTCGGGTAAAACCAAAACATTGAGCAACTGCGGAGAAACTCTCGTATCCCAAGCGCGAGAATGATAGTTGGTGGTTTCAATGTGATCTTCAAAGAACGTTTTTTCTTCTACGTCTTCTTCTACCCAATGCTTATCGGCGTATATGGCTAACTCGGCGTGACTGGTTCTGACCAAATCACCGGCATCGTTGTACACGTAACGATTCAACCCAAAGATTTTTCCGTTCGGCTGCACAGCGTTGAAGTGCATAAATTCGTTGCCGTCGCGATGCCATAAACCAGAGTCAGACTCAAAAACCTGTTCTTCACCGCGGGCAACCGCTCGATTACTTTCGGCAATTTGGTCGGTAATAGGTGCGATAAATTCACCAATTAAAATCCCGAGTAACACCAACAATAATACCGGACGCAATACCAAGCCGGTAATACGCAATACAGAAATTCCCGCAGCGCGCATAACCACCAATTCGCTGGTTCCAGCAAGCAAGCCCAAACCAATTAAACAACCAATCAGCGAAGAAAACGGCACAAACTCAAAAAGTCGTCCGGGAATACTGGTTAACACGTACAAAAAAGCATCTTTGGCGGTGTAGCCATTTTTTAAATCGGTAAATTCATCGATTAAAGAAAACAGCGTATCCAATCCAACAATCACCAACAACACCACAAAGATGGCACCGGCAATGGTCTTCGCAATATAAAAACTGAGTTTACGCATGTTTCACCTTTTTCACTTTTTTCGATGAAAAAAGTCCACGTAAACTAAAACCGTTAAACAATAACAAGCCAATGCCCAAGAAAATCGCATTAATAATCCACAAACCAAGGGCGGGAAGCTTCTCGTCTTCGATTGCACCACGCCCAGCATTAAGAGCCACTAGATACAACAAATACAGCAAAATGGCTGGAATCATTTTGGTGTAACGACCTTGACGAGGATTGGTGTAAGCCAAAGGAACAGCAATCACCGTTAACACAAATACCAACGCTGGTAGGGTTAGGCGCCATTGCAAGGCCGCTTGAGATTCGGGATCGGGATCGCCGATTAACTCCAGCGTTGGCTTACGATCGGTGGCGGATTTCTGGCGAATTTCCGGCTCGTCGAGCTGCTGAGCATAGGATTCAAACTCAACGATTCGATAGCTGTCACTGCCCGGCTCACCGTCCAATCTTGAGCCGCGATTAATTTGCAAATACTTGCGACCGTATTCTTCTACAACAATCTGCTCGCCTTGTTCTGCTTTTACCAAGGTCAACGACGACGATGTTTCACTATCACTGCTGGTTGCCACAAAAACATCAAACATGGATTTACGATCGCGACTGAGCGATTCGGTATAAATCACCGCGCTGCTGTCACCCAGCGATTGAAATTGCGCAGGCGTTAAGGTCTCAAATTCGCTGCGCGCCTTTGCTTGTTCTAACAGCGCGTTGGAATGATCCAAACCGAGCGGACTTAACCACAAACTCAAGACCGCCACCAAACCTGCAACCACGGTGGCCGGGCCAAAGGCGTAAGCCAATAAGCGTTTGCGACTAAAACCGCAGGCAAATAAGGCTGTCATTTCGCTATCAACATACATGCGTCCAAGCGCAAGTAAGATGGCGATAAAAAAGCTCAGCGGTACCACCAGCTCTAGCACCACAGGAATTCTTAAACCAATAACCGAAAATAGAATGTCGGAAGGAATTCTCCCGGTGGCAGCCTCGGCGAGGTAGCGTCCAAACCGACTGCTGAGAATGATAAACACCAGAACGATGCAGACACCGAACATGCTGGCAAAGATTTCACGAGTGATGTATCGAAAAATAATCAAGAGCGGAACTACTTTTTAATAGGTGGTGTAAATGTTCGAGTGTGCCGTTTGTAGGAAACTCGCATTAGCCAAGAGTTTCCGGCGACGCAGGAATGCGTCGTAAAATTCAATCGCAGCAAAATTCAATCACTCTCGGATACCGAATTTGATACACAGCCACACAAACCATCAGCCGTAAGATCAACACCTTTCATCGTAATGCCCACGCATTAGATTACGGATTTTTAGGATTATTTCCGTCTAATAGATGAAGTCTTTGCATCGGCTAGCGCATAAATCGTTATACTACCGACAGATGACACTGTTTGGTAGAAGTTCGATAGGATAGCGAATTTATCCGGAATTTATGTCGCGAACATTTCCCTAACAACACAAGAATGACACACACCTTTGCTGGGTTTAAATTTAGACCAATCGAAGGCTACTTTACTTATTACGTTGAACGTCTTTTAACGACGCATGTTCCACAATTTCAATCACGGAAAAACTCTATGAATTTTCAGGCGAAAGCATTTGACCCAACCACACTCAAGACCGACTGTCTAATTCTTGCTCTGTTCGACGAGACTTCATTGTCTGGAGCCGCGAACGCGATCGACGCCGCCTGTGAAAAACTCATTAGCAAATTGATTAAAGACGGTGACTTTAAAGCTGGCCTTGGTAAAACCTTGGTATTGCCATCTGTACCGGGTATTGCTGCATCACGATTATTACTGGTAGGCCTAGGCAAAAAAGCCGACTTTAATAACGACAAATTCCGCAAAGCCATGACCAGCCTTGCCAAGGCAACCGTTGATACACCTGCCAAATCTGTAGCTTTCGCGATTGATGACATCGAACTAAGCACCGCCGATAACGACTGGAAATCTTGCCAATTCGCGCAATCGTTAACCTTAGCAACTTACAAATACGACTTCACCAAATCCGAAAAAGCCAAACCGGTTGTACTAAAAACCGTGGTATTAGGTGCCGACAAAGAAAGTGTTGCGGCCATTAAATCGGGTATGACTCGCGGCCAAGGTATCGCTACCGGTATGAATTACACCCGCGAACTTGGCAACCTTCCGGGCAACATTTGTACGCCAGCCTATTTAGCCAATCAGGCTCGTGAATTGGCGCGCAACCAGCCAAAAATGACCACTAAAATTTTAAAAGAAAAAGAAATGCAAGCTTTGGGCATGGGCTCTTTGTTGTCAGTGTCAGCGGGCAGTGATCAAGAAGCACATTTAATTGTGATGGAGTACAAGGGCGCGGCGAAAACCAAAAAGCCTTACGTGCTTGTGGGTAAAGGCATCACCTTCGACACCGGCGGCATCAGCCTAAAACCCGGTTTGAACATGGACGAAATGAAGTTCGACATGTGTGGCGCGGCCAGCGTATTTGGCACCATGAAAACCTTGCTTGAATTACAACCGAATATCAACGTGGTTGGCGTGGTTGCCGCTTCTGAAAACATGCCAAACGGCAAAGCCACCAAGCCTGGTGACATCGTGACTTCTATGTCTGGCCAAACCATCGAAGTATTGAATACCGACGCCGAAGGCCGCTTGGTATTGTGTGACGCCCTAACCTACGTTGAGCGCTTCAAGCCAGAAACCGTTATCGATATCGCAACCCTAACCGGTGCTTGTATCGTTGCATTGGGTAATCACGCCTGCGGTCTTTACAGCAACAACGATGACTTCGCCGCTGAGTTGCATCAATTAAGCATGAGCGTTGGTGATAAAGCGTGGCACATGCCGTTGTTTGATGAATACCAACAACAACTCGACAGCAACTTCGCCGATATCGCCAACATTGGCGGTCCAGCTGGCGGTAGCGTAACCGCAGCGTGCTTCTTATCGCGCTTCACTAAAGGCTACACCTGGGCACACTTGGATATCGCCGGTGTGGCGCATGTGTCCGGTGCCGCAAAAGGTGCAACCGGTCGTCCGGTTCCACTGTTGGCCGAATACCTACTGAGCAAAGCTTAATACTGGATTGAATCGGGCCATTCATTCGATGACGCACGTTGATTTCTACATTTTGCAAAGTAGCGAACCACAGGCGCGCTTACAGTTTGTAACGCGTCTTGCGGAAAAAATCTTTCACGCTCGCCATCAATTGGTGATTGCAACGGAAGATGAACAAGACGCGAAGTCTCTGAGCGAACAACTTTGGACCGATAAACCGGAATCTTTTCTCGCCCATGCTTTGGGCGAGACGAATCCACCGCCGTCGGAGCCCATTATTGTCACGCATCTTGAGCCGCATCCACATTGTCACGATGTGTTGATCAATCTAACCAGTGGCGTGTTAGAAAATCACTTCAGTCGTTTTCAGCGTTTGGTAGAAGTGGTTTGTCAGGACGAAACCGTATTGCAAAACACGCGCAAAAGTTTCGCGTTTTATCGGGAACGCGGTTACCCGATAAAATCTCACAAAATTAATGCCTGACTTGTCTGCACAATGATTTTGAGATTGGCGATACTCCCACGTATCGCCGCTTTCATCCCGTTAAAATCGTGTCGTCACAAAATAGAGCGTTGTTTACACCCATAAAATCCAACTAAGCCATTCAATCGCGCTGGTTGGAATACCTCATCTAAAATTAATCGCAGTAATCCGGTTTTGGCGTACATTGAGTGATGCAACCGCCTAGGCGCATAATTCACCACTTGTTATACTCGGCGCTTTTTTCACATTCATCATAGGATTCACGCACAGAGTTAAGGTAAAGCCGCAACTTTCGCCGTGAACACGATTATTTCCGAATTTAAAAACTATGTCTGACAAACCTTCAGAGCCAACCACTGGCCTTGCCAAAACTTACCAGCCGGCAGAAATTGAAACCGCGCTGTATGAAAACTGGGAAAAATCCGGTTACTTCGCACCACAAGGCGACGGTGAAGCCTATAGCATCATGATTCCGCCGCCAAACGTCACCGGCTACTTACACATGGGTCACGGATTTCAAGAATCCATTATGGATGCCTTGATTCGTCATCAACGTATGCTCGGTAAAAAAGTGCTTTGGCAAGTCGGTACCGACCATGCTGGCATCGCCACACAAATGGTGGTTGAACGCCTATTGGCCGCTGAAGGTAAAAGTCGCCACGATCTAGGCCGTGAAAAATTTGTCGAAAAAGTCTGGGAATGGAAAGAACATTCCGGCGGCCAAATCACACGTCAATTACGTCGCCTAGGCGCTTCGCCGGATTGGAGCCGTGAACGCTTCACCATGGACGACGGTTTTTACAAAGCCGTTCAAGAAGTGTTTATCAAACTCTACGAAGACGGTTTGATTTATCGCGGCAAACGTTTGGTGAATTGGGACCCCAAACTCAAAACCGCAGTTTCTGATCTTGAAGTATTAAGCGAAGAAGAAAACGGTTACCTGTGGCATTTACGCTACCCAGTTACCGACGAGAACGGCATCGTTTTACAACACCTAACCGTCGCGACGACTCGTCCAGAAACCATGCTCGGCGACACTGCGGTTGCGGTTAATCCTAACGATGAGCGCTATCAAAATCTTATTGGCAAAACCATTACCTTGCCATTGGTTGGTCGTGAAATTCCGATTATCGCCGACGATTATGTGGATCAAGACTTCGGAACTGGCTGCGTAAAAATCACGCCTGCCCACGATTTTAACGACTACGAAATGGGTTTACGCCACAACCTACCCATGATCAACATTCTCGACGACGACGCGAATATTAACGATCAAGCGCCGGAAAAATATCGTGGTTTGGATCGTTTTGAAGCGCGTAAGCAAGTCGTTGCCGACTTTGAAGCCGCAGGCCTCCTTGAAAAGATTGAAGATCACAAATTAAAAGTACCGCGCGGTGATCGTTCGGGTGTTGTGATCGAGCCTTACTTAACCAATCAGTGGTACGTTAAAACTCAACCTTTGGCCGACGAAGCCATTAAAGCCGTTGAGCAAGGTGATATTGAGTTTGTGCCTAAGCAGTACGAAAACATGTACTTCTCTTGGATGCGCGACATTCAAGACTGGTGTATTTCTCGCCAATTGTGGTGGGGCCATAGAATTCCCGCTTGGTACGACTCAGAAGGCAATATTTACGTGGGTCGCAGCGAAGACGAAATTCGTGCACGTGAAAACCTCGATGCCAGTGTTGTCTTAACCCAAGACGAAGACGTGCTCGACACTTGGTTCTCGTCTGGCTTGTGGACCTTTGGCACTCTCGGCTGGCCAGAAGAAACCGAATTTTTGAAAACCTTTCACCCGTCTTCGGTATTGGTGACCGGTTTCGACATTATCTTCTTCTGGGTTGCGCGCATGATTATGCTGACCCTGCACTTCCGTAAAGAAGTGCCCTTTAAAACCGTGTACGTACACGGCTTGGTGCGCGACAGCCAAGGCCAAAAGATGTCGAAATCCAAAGGTAACGTGCTCGACCCTATCGATCTTATCGACGGCGTAGGTCTTGACGCACTGTTGGAAAAACGCACCGCTGGCATGATGCAGCCGCAGCTAAAAGACAAAATTACCAAGCAGACCAATAAAGAATTCCCAGAAGGTATTGCCAGCTACGGTACCGATGCGCTGCGCTTCACCTATTATTCGCTGGCATCAACCGGCCGCGACATTAATTTCGATGTGGGTCGTATCGAAGGCTTTAGAAACTTCTGTAACAAAATTTGGAACGCTTCAAACTTTGTTTTAATGAACTGTGCAGATCAAGACTGCGGTCAAGACGGCTCCAGCGATTACGAATTATCACTGGCCGATCGCTGGATTATCTCGCTGCTGCAAAAAACCGAAGCGGCCGTTAGCGAAGGCATTAAAACCTACCGTTTCGACCTTGCGACCCAAGCGTTGTACAGCTTTATCTGGCAAGAGTACTGCAGTTGGTATCTAGAGCTTTGTAAACCAGCACTTAACAGTGATGACTACAGCGACGCGCAAAAGCGCGGCACACGTCGCACATTGGTTCGTGTGCTTGAAACCGTACTGCGCTTGGCACACCCGTTTATGCCGTTTATTACCGAAGAAATTTGGCAAAAAGTAAAAGGTTTAGCCGGCGTAAGCGGCGATACCATCATGTACGCGCCCTATCCAATTGCGAACGAATCCAAAGTTGACCAAGACGCGATTGAAAATATCGAATGGTTAAAAACCGTGATCACCACCATTCGTAATATTCGCGGCGAAATGAATATTTCTCCGGCGAAAAATTTACCGGTGTATTTCCACAGCGCCAAAGCCGAAGATAAAACCCGCTTAGAAAGAAACAAAACCTTCTTAACTAAGCTGGCGAATCTCGAATCGGTAACCTGGCTCGATGACTCAGAACAAGCGCCGCTCTCTGCCACGGGCTTAGCTGCCGACATGGATATCTTTGTGCCTATGGCTGGACTGATCGATTTAGACGCCGAGCTTGCGCGCTTGGGTAAAGAAATCGAGAAGCTCGAAAAAGAAGTCAGCCGTATCAGCGGCAAGCTAAGCAATGAGAAGTTTGTTGCCAATGCACCTGAAGACGTTGTTGCCAAAGAAAAAGCCAAGCTCGCCGACTACGAAGCGTCGGTGAAAAAGCTGGTTGAACAACGCGAAAAGATAAAAAGCATCTAAACTCTTAAAACCCCGCTCTGCGGGGTTTTTTATGAACGATCAATTCTGAAAATTAATTTATATAATCAAGCGATATACATTTTTAGTCACGATTGCGGTACTATTGCCGCGACAAATTGTTTTGAGCAATGTGATGCGTTATGAGTAAAGATACTAAAAAGCACAAAATTAAAAAGAAAAACAGCCAGCTGATTATTCGCATCAACGATGAAGAGCGCGAGCAGTTCATTAACCTTTGTGAACATTTAGATACCAGCGCCGCACGAGAAATACGTCATTTCATTCGCGACTTTTTGGCTAAGCACAACAGTGAAAATGAAGTCTCTAAAGAAGAAGAAAACACCCCTGAAACTGAGTAATTAATTAGCTCGAAGGGTTTTAAGACAGAATGTTTTAAATCAAAAAGCTTTAAGACAAAACGCAAAAAGAGCCAACCGGCTCTTTTTGTTTAGGTAGGTTCGGCGTTGCCGCCTGTAATTATCGGGAAGCGATTTGATCTTTTTCCAATTCAAAAGAATACTTACGAATCAAACCTTTCACCTCAATACTTTCGCCAGAATCATTCAGGGCCGCAAACCGCGACTCTTTCAAAGCTTTTACGGCTGCTTGTGTAAACACTCGTTTTGGTGTGGCTTTTACCACGCGAACATTCACCGCTTGACCATGGTGATTTAAGTCGTAACTTAGGGTCACCTCACCTTCAACACCCGAGCGAACCGCTAAGGCTGGATAACTGGGTTGTACCAACGATACTACTTCAACGTCGTCGTGATTAAATACTAAATCGCTTTCGGCCATTGTTTTAGCGCTAAAACCAAAAACAAACAATAGAACGAGAGCAGCGTTAAACCCGTTTGTAATTCTTTTCATTGAGTTACTCCTCGCTGTTTTAGTCACACAGTGACTCTACCTTTTTCACGTATATTTTTAGTATATACACAATATAATCATCGTCAATCTTCTTGAATTAAAATATATCGCTATATGAAATCATAACGAAGTAACAATTAGATACCTCAGCATCTAAAACCATTAAGAAGAGTGAAACAGCGAAGACAACAAAAGAAGTCGGGCGTGAGTAAAACGCCCACCAATAGAAACGGCTTTAAGCCATGATGCGAGGCGAGAAAATCAAATTACGGTTTTGAGCGTAAAGCTACACGACCTTGATATGCCAGGGTTCAAAGCGCACACCTAAGGTGTTTTCTTGCATGTAGCGAATTTGAATGTAACCCAGATCTGCCATGCGTTTAAATACATCGGAATCGGCAAAGGCATCGGTAAAATTCGCCGCACCCATACCCATCTTACCCACATCGTAATCGCCAATACCGTGAAATGAATGACCCGGAGGCGCCAACGAACGAGAGGCTCGCGACAGGTTGTAATTGACACTTCGCGCCTTGGCTAAAAACAAATGCAGCTGTTTTACGTTGGCGCGAATTCCCGAGGTTAAAACAATGTCTTCACCCACATCACGAACCAACTGGTCGTAATGATGCAACGATTGCTCTTTAAACAAATAATGGCCACTGCCTGGAACCTTGATCACCGAGTCTTTAGAAATAACATCGGTTAACTGGCTACTGACTTTTTCACCAAAGAAACCGTAGTTTCGAGCATCGGTGGTAAAAATCTGTTCGATAAAAGCCAACTCTTGGGCGGTAAATTCACCCACATCCGAAAAGCTTTTGGCAAATTTCAGCGCTTCGTCAAAACCAAGGATATTAAAATTTCCGAAACCAGTGACGTTTTGCAATCGTGCGAGGCGATTTAAGGTCGAATCCAAAAGTACTTGGTCAGATTGACTAAGAAATACGTCATCGGCGTAATTTATCGAGAAGTTTTTAACTTTTTCGACAATAGACTTAGCGACTTCTGTGGCTTTTGGAGTTTCATCGAGAGCCCGACTGTGATCGGACTGATGATTGATTCCATCTTCTATCAGTTCTTCTACCCTGCTGCTCAATAGAGATTGGCTAGCCCGGTGCGAATCGAGATTGGACAATAGCTGTGCCGCTGGTTGGGTGCCATGCTGCTTGGTTAAATTAGGCTCTCCCGCAAACGGCACCTGTACAGCTTTTGAAGGATCAGATGCGCTAACACGATTAAGCGACCTAAACGGAACCGGAGTCTCTGGATCATCGAAAACCCAGTTTAAGTGCTCACTGTAACTCGCTTCTGACAGACCTTTGTTAACAACATCAAAACCTTGCACCGCTAGATCAGAGGCTTGAGTTTTATCGGTGCTCAAACGCTCAACCCAGCGAAATTGACTCGCCGCTGCAACTGCCGCTGCTGCAAACAAAAAATTCCGTCGATTCACCAAGTACCTCCGAGCATTTCACGATCACCGCGTAAATAGATAGTGTTGTAAAACTCTGCCGTCATTGACCCTACAAAGACGACCCATTAGATAGAGTAGCGCGTTTTAATGATTTTTTTGAACAGCAACAATAACGCCTATTCATAAGAACTTGCTAATAACAAGCGCACAAGCTCGACAAACAATTTCGAAGATCTTTTCGTCAGGTTTTATCCTGCCGTGGTGCCGACGGTGTGGCATCTGCTAAGATTAGCAGTTTCCAATCACAAACCCGGTGTTTTTTAAAAGGTTTTACCGACCATGAGCCATGCCCAGCAAATTCTTGCTCAAAATAACGACCTCCCGATAAAAACCGAACAATCCGTTCACAGCGGCAAGGTTCGATCGGTTTACTGGCTCTCGAAACAAGACAGTCAGCGACTCATCAAGCAACACGGATATGCCGTAGCACCAGAAGCGGAGCTCGCTGTTATGGTTATCAGTGATCGACTCTCGGCGTTCGACTGTATTTGGCACGGAGAAAATGGGCTAAATGGTGTACCGGGCAAGGGCGCGGCGCTCAACAGCATCGCCAATCATTGGTTTCGATTGTTCAAGCACAATCAATTAGCGGCAAGTCACATACTTGATGTTCCTCATCCGCTGGTCTGGATTGTACAAAAAGCGCAACCGGTAAAAATTGAAGCCATCGCGCGACGCTACATTACCGGTTCTATGTGGCGGGCCTACGAAAACGGCGAACGTGAGTTTTGCGGACAAAACCTACCGGAAGGGCTTAACAAGAATCAGCGCCTTGATGAGCTGCTAATTACGCCATCAACCAAAGGAATTTTAAAAGGACTCGACGGTGTGCCGGAGGCCGACGATGTCAATATTTCTAGAGCCGACATAGAAAGACACTACCGTGCCTTTGGATTTAATAGCCTATCGGATATCGATTTGTACGAAAAATTGCTCAAACAAGGCTTTGAAGTTATCGCCAAGGCAACCCAGGCCATAGGACAAATTTTTGTGGATACCAAGTTTGAGTTTGGTTACATCACCAATCGCGCCGGTGTTAAAGAGTTGATTTACATGGACGAGGTAGGTACACCGGATTCTTCTCGTCTGTGGGATGCAGAACAATTCAAAAAAGGCACGGTGGTAGAAAATTCAAAAGAATACTTCCGCCAAGCCCTGCTTAATCATTTTCCAGACCCAGACATTTTGCTCAATAAAAACCGCATGTTTGAGCGAGAAGCCTTGGCAAAAAATAACGCCCTACCCGAAGAAATGATGATGCAAGTTTCTCAGACTTACACAAGCATCGCTGAACAAATTACTGGCTCTGCGGTTTATAAACCCGAAAATCCGAAGGCAGAAATTATTGCGACGCTTAACGACCGCTATCAATTAATTCGCTAAATACGAATAAGCCAAACGCAGATAATTTCAAAAAATTAATGCCAAAGCAGGTTATAACGACCTGCTCTTTGGCAAGAGATTCTCCACACTCATTTCTATTTTTTATAACCAGGTTTTGCAGACTAAATTAATTACGAATTAATTAGTCTTAAACCTTATGGTTATGCATCTCTTTCATTTACTTTTAAACGCTTTACTCTAAGAATTTACTAACAAGACAGTCAAATAAGAAATATTTTTTACTTCTTCAAGCACAAAACGACAAGTTCATCTAACCTCAATAAATAACCCTGTTTATTGTGCCTATTATTGCAACGCATCTGAAAACTCGTGAGACACTTTCGTAATCCGCCCATTATTATCGACATAGAAGCTTCCGGCTTTGGTCCAGAAAGCTATCCCATAGAAATTGGTGTGGTACTCTCGGATGGTCTTCGCCAGGCAAAATTAATTCATCCTCACGATTCTTGGACATTTTGGTCATTCGAGGCTGAAAAAATTCACGGTATAAAGCGCGAACAACTTCTAAACCGCGGATTACCGGTTCGCGAAGCAGCGTTAGCGCTTAATCATTTGCTGAGAAACGAACGTACCTTTAGCGACTGCTGGGTAGTTGATAAACCCTGGTTGGATAAATTATTTTTGTTTGCCAAGGTTAAACAGAGTTTTTCACTGAGCCCCATTGAGGCTATTTTGCCGGACGAGCAAATACATTACTGGGACAAGGCCAAAGAGATGGTTCAGAAAAAGCTGAATGTGAAACGCCATCGCGCCAGCACCGATGCCATGGTGATACAACAAACTTATTTAAAATCGAAAGAGCTGGCAAGAATAAACGGCGCAAACTCGGTCGCATAAATAGGTTTGTTGATAATTTTTTTGAATTTAAAGAGAGGAAACTCTGATTAATTCTGCCTCGACTTAATCAGAGTTTCTAGAGTATTTTTTCTTCTCTCAAATACCGAAAACCCATACGCGTTTTTCGCATCGGGTTTAGAAGCAACTAGCAATTCACTTTGCCAATCGCCAAAGTCGAACTCGGGAATAAAAGCGTCACCATTAATTTCGGTGTCAACAATGGTTTCGAATACTCTTGTTGCCATTGGGAATGCTTCTGTAAAAAAATGCACACCGCCGATAACAAACACCTCGTCTTTTTGTTTAAAAGCGAGTTTTAAAGCTTCATCCAAAGTAGAGACCAACTCAATTCCAGATACGGCTTGATAATTTTCATCCCGAGTAATCACTATGTTTAAACGCCCAGGCAATACCGATTTGTGATCTTCATAGGTTTTGCGACCCATAATCACAGGACAACCCATGGTGTGTTTTTTAAACCAAACAAATTCTTTCGGTAAATGCCAGGGCATTTTTCCATCTTTACCAATGCAAAAATTTTTTGCACGGGCATAAATTAAATTAACTCGAGACATAACAAATTACATTAACTCAATAATTCTTTTAAACGTGCTGCGTGTGCTTTTAAATTTGGATATTGATCGGTGTAAATGGTACAAGCCGACAAATCACTGAATTCGCACATCACAAACAAATCAATATCTGCTTGCGACAGTTTATCGTTGACTAAGAATTCTTTACCATTTAATGCGCTATCCATGGTTTCGGAGAAGGTTTCTAATAACGCCTTGCCACGAGTTACTAATTCGGGAATTTGCGCAATCGACTTCAAACCTGGCAATGCTCGCCCTTCGAAAGCCGGATGACCATTTCGCAGCACTTCGGCAATTGGAATAAAACCTTGCATATAAATGGTATTAATCCAACTTAAGATTTTGGTTTTTTCGATAACATCGCTGCCAAATAAAGGCTTCTCTGGATACAAATCTTCAATCAGTTGCAACATTGCCAGTGTTTCAGTGAAATAAGATCCATCATCCATCACCACCACAGGAATGGTACCGCTGGGATTTACCGCTAAAAACTCCGGGGAAAGTTGTTGCGCTTTCATTAAATCGATGTGCTCGACCGGAATATCCAACCCTTTGTATTGAATCATGAACTGAACACGACGTGGGTTCGGTGCGATTGGACTTCCGTATATTTTTGTAATTTTCATAATCAACCCTTTATTGAACCATGAGTGTGGATATTAGTGTTAAATACCAGCGGCACAGATATTATCAGCCGCTGCGCTTCACATATTGAGTGAGTAGAACAATGCGTGTGCCATTAACTCGACCTTCAATGTGCTCTGGATTGTTCGTCAACGAAATATTGCGCACAGCAGTACCTCGTTTAGCGACGAAACTAGTACCTTTAACGTCTAAGTCTTTGATGATCACAACCGTATCGCCCGCTTTTAACTCGGCGCCATTGCTATCCAGTGTTGGCGGCTGGTCGGCATCGACACTGCCTGTAGATTGCGCCCATTGACGAGTATCGTCTTCCATAAACATCGATTCTAAGGCTTCTTGCGCCCAACCTTCCGCGGAGAGCTGATCCAACAGTCGCCACACCAACACCTGTACCGGCGCGTGCGGGCTCCACATGCTGGTTTGCAAGCAACGCCAGTGATTCATGTCTGCGCTTGGATCATCTTTGCCCAGTAACTCAGAGCAGGTCTCACAGACTGCAACACCGCACTCCTCTACATCTCTGTCACCAGAGTTAGGGATAGCGTATACGCCCAAAGATTGTTCAGCGCCACACAATTCACAGTGGCCGTCAGCTCGTGAGATTACAGAAGTCATAATATTCCTGAATAGTCGTTCTTGTTAATGAATTTGGGAGGCCAGATATAACAGCCATGATTTTGATGTGGATTATGCCGTGATCATTGAACAATGTTAAATTTTAGCGCTATTAATGACTCTTTTAGTCTTAGTGTGCTTATTAGCCCGAGCGTGTATTAACCGGCAGGTTTTAGAGTATAGGAAACTCCGGTTAATACAGAGTTTCTTGAGGCACAGGAATGTATCGCCAATTCAAGAACGGTAAGTGCTTGAAATTGTGAAGAAATTGGAAATCGTATTGTCAAGTTCTGTCTTCTGATTAAGCCATCGATGAGTTAGTCAGAGGTTCCTAAATAGTGCGATGAAATCTGTGATTTATTAAGTAGTTCTGACGATGATAAATCCGTTCAAAGTCGTTACTATTAACGCACTGTAAAGGTGTTGGCACTCAAACCCAGTGCAATCGCCAAACTAAGGCCCGACCCTCAACGACAAGAAGGTAAAAGTTATGTTTTTTTCGGCACACGTCAGTTCAAACATGCATCCTTCAACAACATTCTTTGATTTTGCAGCGCAAATGCAAAATTTAGCCGTAGCACAAACCAAACAAATGATGAGAGCTCAGTTTGCTGTGGCAGACTTTATGACATTAGGGTTATTGACTCAGGCACGCGACGAGCTCGAAAACGCCCTAGTTGAAGGCGTAGAAATTGGTGAAGAATTTCTCATTAAATTTCACCAGCTGCAAACCCAAGCATTGTCGGAACAAGAGCGTCATTTTGAGGCGCAAAACGCGCTGGCAGATGCGGAATTTAAAATAAAAAACACCTTACAATCGCTCGCACAAAATCTGTTCACACTGCCCTTCTCGCAAACGCTGGAAAAGCCATCCAAAAAACGCTTTCCAGTTACCTTGGAAGGTGAAGTAGTAAGAGATCTCGACGCAACCCAAAATTGAACCCAGAAGACTTTATTCGGATGCTGACTCAGTCACATCAATAAAAATGACAGCAAACACATTATTTTTATAAGGAAACTCCGATTAACCTTTAGTTTCCAGCCGCAAGGATGCGCCACCAATTTCAACAACCATGAACCTCTGAAATTGGGAAGAAATCGGAAACCGATTTTCGACTTCTGCATACTGATGAAGTCATGGATGTGTTAATCAACCGTTTCCATATTGAGTATTCAGATTTAACCACTGCTTCCGTTGTATGTGAGCGGCATTAACATCATTCAACCTTTCGGGCCAACCGTTTGTAGGAGATTTTTTATGAGTAAGGACCTAAATTTATCAGACATAAACTACGAGGATTTATTCGATCGTAGTTATCAACGCTTACTCGGAAATGGATGCTACAACGTAAATCTGATCGACGCGTTTTACCGACTTTTTATGTCGAAATCCTGTGTTATTGCCGAGTTGTTTGCCGAAACCAATATGAGCGCACAAAAAACCATGTTGCACGACTCCCTTGATTCAATGGTGGAATTTTCGCGCACAAAAACCATTACCCCGTACCTGCAAAAACTCGCCGACATTCATGGTAAAGGTGGCAAGCAAGTTCCTTTATATCTATTTGATGTTTGGCTCGACAGCCTAATGGAAACCTTTTACCAGCAAGACCCACAGTTTACAAAATCCGAAGAGTTGTCGTGGCGACTGGTTTTATCGCCAGGAATTGTTTTTATTAAATTTATCTGCGCGAAGAAATAGCCTTTAAAAGCCGCTGTGAAGGCGGCTTTTTTCAATGTTTAATGTCAAACATTGACGTCTGACGGAAAATAAAACAGCAAAATAGACTAAAAACACCCTTGATTAACTCATCCAAGAATTAATCAAAGCCTCCTAAAACAAACCAATTTGCCGATCGGTAATCCCTGAGAAACTTTTCCCTAAAAATTGCAAAAGACTGTCGGCGACGGGTAGAAGTTGTTTTTCTACGTAATGATCGTAATCGATGGTAATTTTTTGCAGCTGCGTATCGGTTTCTGAATTGTAATTATGTAAAGGCTCGGGACCATTGACGCTAATGACATAATCAACCCAATCGCCCTTTTTTAATACTTCGCCGCGACTGGCAAGTTTTCTGGCCGCCTGCACATGCGGCGGACTCGATTTATCGTAGTCTTCAAGTTTGCGCCTAAGGCGTTTTCGATAAATCAGTTCGGAATCTTTGTTGCCGTCGTAAACATCTTTTACCAACGCTTTAATAAACGCTTCAAAAGGCTCTTCGTTAAAGATTTTTGTGTAAAGTGTTTCTTGAAAATGTCTCGCTAAAGGCGTCCAATCACTGCGTACCGATTCTAAGCCGCGAAACAACACCTCAGTGGTATCGCCTTTTTTTACAACGCCTGCATAACGTTTTTTACTACCAACATCGGCACCGCGAACGCTTGGCATAAAGAACTTGGTGAAGTGAGTTTCGAATTGAATTTCTAAATAAGACTCTAAATTAAAGTCTGATTTTATTTTCTCGGACCACAATTGATTTAATTTTTTTGCCAAACCTTTACCAATTGTGCCGATGTCGGCTTCATCCTGTTGAGGTCCCAATAAAACAAACACCGAATCGGTGTCGCCATAGATAACGCGTAACCCTTGTTGTTCTATCCACGCTTGCGTGGTGGTAATAATTTCGTGGCCGCGCAATGTAATTGAGCTGGAAATTCTAGGATCGTAAAACCGACAACCCGGCGAACCTAAAACACCGTAGAGAGAATTCATAATAATTTTTATGGCAAACGATAACACGCTGTCACCGTTCTTTTTGGCGATATCACGTTCTTGCCACAACCGCGCGACTATGTCGGGCAACAACGATTTCTCTCTAGAAAATCGCGCACCATTAAATCCGGGAACAACCGCGTCTTCGCTTAGGTGTTCGTGTTCGGCAACCCAAAACGCGTAGGGATCAATTTTGAAGGTTCGAATAATACTTGGGTACAGACTTTTAAAATCCAATAAAAGTACGTTTTCGTAAAGTCCTGGCTCAGAATCAAGAACGTAACCACCAGGACTGAGCAAATCCACAGATAATTCAGCCAGGTTCGGTGCAATATAACCTTGACGATGCAATACCGGCAAATAAGCGTATTCAAAGCTGGCCGCAGAACCACCAATTCGGTCGAGCGGCATTCCAGTCATGCGACTTTTTGTAGCCGCAAATTTTATGAGTTGGGTTTTCTCGAAGATATCCCAAACCAACTCACAGTCTTTTAAATTGTATAAAGCGAGTTGTATTTTATCTTGATAAAAGAGTTCGGTAATTTCTTCGCCGCGACCGGCGCCTTTCAATAATTTTCCTTCACCCAATAATTCACGAGCAACAAATTCTAGAGAAAAACTGGCAAAGATGTAAAAAGCCGTGCGTAACAGCTCAATTCCGTCGAGTGCAATACGACCGTTAATCGAAATATAGCGTTTATCGTTATCTTCTGGATCAATTCGCCATGTGGGTCTCGTTCGGTTACGACCTAAACTAAAAGGAATATTTAATTTTTTCGAAATATTCGAAAGCACCCATAAATCGAAGTTGATAAAACTCCAACCAATTAAAATGTCGGGATCGTAACTTTCTACCCAATCTAAAAATGCGATAAAACACGCCTTTTCGTCGGCGCAAAGAATTAATTCAAAATTAAGATCACGCAACTCTTTGGTGTTTACCTCGGCTATATCACCCACCATAAAGACAATGCGCTGGTCACTGGCATATACACCAATGGAATAGAGCGTGTTTGCATCCATGGTTGTTTCAATATCCACAGACGCAACTTTAAAAGCTGGTTCGTAGAGAACGGGTTTTACGGTATTGGTTTTTACCGATCGATAATTGGGCGCTTCAGAAATCGCAACGGTGTTATTGTTTTGTGACGCCTCGGCTTGCCCAAAGCGACATTCTTGCAGACTCTCATTTTGATAAAAAAACTCCACACCGGAGTTAATAAAACGCTCCATTAAAAAGCGTTCGGGCGGGCGAATATCGGCTTCCCAAACCTTAATATGTCGCTGTAGAAGATTTAACGCATCGCGAGAGCGTTTATGGCTTTGAAAATATACCGCTGCGACGGGTTGGTTTTGAAAGCTTGTAAGCGGTAAAGACTTTACTCGCCAGCCACGTTGAATTCCTAATAAAGGTGCAAGACGCGGCACGTCTTCTTCGGCGATAAAAAAAACCGATTCTTGGCCTTCGATTAACAATTGCAAAGGACCGGCATCGGTAACTAGCCAAAGTTCTAAACAGATTCCATCGTCAAGATCATGCCATTGACGCGTAAGAATAAAACCACGATCACTGTGCCAGCTCTGATCCACAAACGATTACTTCAACTATCCTTGCGCAAGCAATTCGCGCAAATCAATTATTCCAGCATTGGCTCTGGAAACGTACGACGCCATAACCAATGAATGATTTGCCCAAAGACCAAAGCCGCTGCCGTTTAAAATAATTGGGCTGTATATAGCTTCTTGGGTGGCTTCTAATTCACGAATAATTTGCTGCAAACTCACGCGCGCATTTTTTCTCTCTAATACATCTGCAAAATCCACTTCAATTGCACGCAACAAATGCAGCAACGCCCAAGTACTGCCACGCGCCTCAAAAAAAACGTTGTCAATTTCTAACCAAGGGGTTTTAACCTCAACCTCTTTTGCAGTCTGCGTCGATTGACGTGCATCTGCATCTCCCGCTAAATCGGTATTGACGCGTCGCTGCCCTACACTTGCACTAAGGCGCTGGGACAAACTACCAAGGCGAGTTTCTACGGTGGTTAACCAATAGCGTAAGTTATCTGCCCGTGCGTAGAATTGTGTATTGGTCTGCTTATTGTCTGACAGGCGCTCAATATAATTATTAAGATATTTAAGCGCATCGCGATATTCAGATTCTGCCGCTGGTAAAATCCAGCTTTTATTATCGACATTAAATCTAGGCTCTGCCTTGGCGAGATCAACATCTTCTGTAGACTGGGATTGCGAGCGACTGAAGGACTCTCGCATCGCTTTCGACATATCCCGAATTTGAATCAATGCACCATATTCCCAGCTGGGTTGGTTATCTAACCAAATTCCCGGTGGCGAAATATCGTTTATTAAAAAACCGCCCGGTTTATCCAGTAGGGTTTCGGTCAGAGCCATCAGCGTAGATGTGGTTACTGCACCGGTAACGAGATCGGAGGAGTTATTTGCCCCAGCAATGGTACTGATGCGTTCGCGGGCTCTGTTTTCAACATCGAATTGCTCTGGAGCGTAACTCCAATAAATTCCCATACCACAAGCAATGGCTAAGTAAATGCCGACAATAACGGCCAACCACGTTATTAATGATTTGCTCTCTGTGCGTTGCTGAAAAAAGCGTTTCATTTTTCCACGCAAGCTGATAAACGGTTTTGTAATAAAATTAACTGCCATAATAATTCGCGTATTTTCGGGAGTTTACGTCACCACCGCATCAACAAGTTCTGACGGCCAAACTCAACTCAGGGTTGCATGGAGTATTTCTGGTAATGGTAAATTGTTGGCAGACGGCGCTTAATTCGATCGCTTAATTAATGGGAGCTTGTAAGATAATTTTAGGCTCTTTTCCTAAGCGAATATCGCCGCGTAATCGATAACCTGGCAACGCTTCTTTCATTTGTGCATAGACCCAACGGCCTTCTGCATCGGTAGGTGTTACAATTAAAACAAACTGGTCGTTCTTCTTAACTTTTTGAGCAAGTTCGGCAAGCTGTTGGGATAATACGTCGGATCTAGTGCGCAGACTTTGTCTTGGCAAATCAATTTCATTATCTTGAGTAACGACAACCTGAACGTTAGGTTCTGGTTCGACCTGCTTCGAAACCCGCTTGGCTTTAGCGAGATAATCTTGGGATTCCCTCACAGATAAAGAGTTTGGCAATATTTGTCGGGCTTTTGCCAAAAACACACTGGCTTGTTCAAAGTGGTAAGCATCGGCAGACTGATTAGCCAGCTGGCAATAGCGATTTACCACTTTTTGTATGCCCGATTTAGCTTCCGAGTTACTTGGATCGACCAACAGCGCCGCTTGGTATTTATCGTACGCATTTTCATAGGCGGGCGTGGTTAGCTGGTCCTTAGACAGTGCAACCTCAGCTTCATACAGAAGTTGATTAGTTAGGTCTAGTTTGGTCAATTTTTTCGATTCCTGAGATATTGCAGGAGCGGTCTCTGCTTCAACCACCACTTTCTGAGCAAGAGCGGTTTTATCATCAGGTTTAGAAGGTGACGCCGACTGCGGCTTACTATTACCACCGCATGCCGAGAGTAAACCAACAATTGCGATGGATAAGGAAGTCACGGTTAATTTTCGTAAATTAAGAATAAACAACATATCGTTTAAAATGATTATTTAAAAATTTAAAACCAAGGCCCACGATCAGGTATTTATTTGTCTTAAAAATTCTGACGCAACCTCATACACCAACCACTTTTACAGCGTTATTTTCCATTCAACATTGATGAACAAAATCACTGTATCGAAAGATTAATTCAACACTTATTACTTAAAGTTACTTTTTTTACGCAATTACGATATCTAGGTTTTAACTGAAATTAAAGAATCGTAAACCTATGCTTTTCTTCTATTCTAAACAGTTTTGCCGATGCTAAGTTCTCTACTCAGCCTCAACCTGCCTACCGAGTTAGCAGAATTTTGATCGCTTATATTTTTCTGAATTGTTCAAAAACATATCAAAACCTGAACATAGAAAGGCGTTTTTACACTAAAAAAAAAGGTTTTTTTAAAACCTTAGACGAATATGTTTTTAGCAGCTTTTTTTCGTTGCGCTAGCCTAAATTATTGTGAGCTAATAACACTCAAAGATTCTACAACTCAATAACAACCATAAACTCACAAGATTATTTATTGGGTTGCCGTATTTACTAATACAGGAACCCTTCTAAAAGCTTTGAGTCTTACCACAGACTCGTCTTGTGCCAGAGAGTTTATTGTGACGACTAACGGTTACTAATTCCGGCAATCGTCATCCAATTTACCATAAATTTCTCTAAACTAAGTGTCGCGCCTGCGAGACTTGATTATTGTGCAGCACTAACCTTACGGATAGTTCAATAACCAAGCAAATCGGACTTGCCAAAATTAATCGATAATTTGCGAAACACATACATTTAGAGCATTTACCGTGTTTAAAAACCGCTTTTTTAGCCACAAGTCACTATTGCTGACTTGTTTTTTTCTGTTGTTGAGCCCCGTATTCTCAGCGGCGGCACAGGCACAAGATCCATTTGCCAATAACGGCAACGGTCTATCGACATTAGGCGATGAGAGTGCCCCGGCATTTTTGCGCGTAGAAGAAGCCTACCAAGTGCAAGTTCATGTACTTGATGATCACCTAGAACTGGCTTGGTACATTGAGCCAAATTACTACCTTTATCAATCAAAGTTCAAATTCAGAACCGATGGACAAACATTACCGGCGGAATTTGAAAAAGGTAAGGTTAAGTACGATGAATACTTTCAAGAAGATGTCGAGGTTTTCTACGACTCTACGCTTGTAAAAGTTAATAATGCTGCCGACAAACCGTATAACCTAAAAGTTACCTCTCAAGGCTGTGCTGATGCCGGACTTTGTTATCCGCCCTATCACCAGTATTTCGAAATTGACCCAATCAACAAGACCGCCACAGAAGTAGGCCCACCGACTGATGGCTCTCTTTCTGTTGCTGACGAGACCGAAAGCCTAAATACCAGCTTTGACCAACAAACGCCTTTTAACATAACAACCTGGCTAACCAGTATTATCTTTGCCTTAATTGGCGGCATGATTCTAAACCTAATGCCTTGCGTATTCCCGGTTTTGTCGATCAAAGTTCTCAGTCTTGCCAACTCCAAAGAAAGCCAACACAAAATGCATTTGCATGGCTGGGCCTACAGCGTGGGTTGTGTTTTCACATTCGTAGTCATTGCTTCTATTATGCTGGCTTTGCGTGCCAGTGGCGAAGCGGTGGGCTGGGGCTTCCAGCTTCAGTCTCCAGCAGTAATCACTGCACTTTTATACGTATTCTTCTTGATGGGCCTGAGCTTCTCTGGCGTTATCAATCTTGGCAGTAGCTTAATGGGTGTGGGTCAAAACTCTACTCAAGGAAACAAGCTACATCATTCATGGATGACTGGGGCGCTCGCCTCTGTAGTGGCAAGTCCTTGTACCGCGCCCATGATGGGAGCCGCCCTTGGTTACGCCATCACACAACCTGCGTACGTGGCACTTTCAATTTTTGCTGCCCTAGGTTTTGGTATGGCATTACCCTTCCTACTACTAACCTATCTGCCAAAAGCCGCGTCTTTGTTGCCGCGCCCTGGCGCCTGGATGGATACGCTTAAGCAATTCTTAGCATTCCCTCTTTATCTGTCTTGCGTTTGGTTACTGTGGGTTTTAGCCAATCAAACGAACAATAACCACTTAGCGTTGGTAATTTGCGGCTTGGTAGCGATCGCATTCGCACTTTGGCTGGCGAAACTTACGCCATCAAAAGGTTTTGCCAAGTGGTTTAATCGATTTACTGCCGTAGCAAGCGTCGCCTTTGCCATATTTGTTGGCTTGAACTTCACCCCGGCAAAACAAGATGAGCTTTGGTTAGCCTATTCTCCAGAGCGCCTAAGCGAACTTCGTGATCAAGACAAACCTGTATTTGTGAACTTGACGGCATCATGGTGTATTACTTGTTTGGCGAATGAGCGTGTTGCACTTGGAACCGACGCGGTTCGCGGTGCAATGGCTGAAAATGGCGTACAGGGCTTAAAGGGTGATTGGACTAATGCTGATCCACAAATTACGGATTTGCTAAAACAGTACGGTCGTTCTGGTGTTCCGCTCTACTTGTATTACCCAGCAGATAAACAAGCAGAAGCCATTATTCTTCCGCAGTTACTAACAACAGATATTGTTTTACAGGCCATTACATCAAGCCAAGAATCAGAAGTAGCGGAGCTGTAATAAAAGTTAACAACATTTCGCCGAAGTTACTGCACTTATAAAGCAAGTTACCAACAATTTCTTGCTTTTTTCGCTAAATAGCCGCCATTGACCTCAAATGTGCGGCTATTTTTCTTTATATAGCACGAAAATATCCGATCACGATTCTTTAACAGTATTTAAAACGCGAAAACTCGGCCAAATTTCGCCTATCTTGTAGCGATCTTCCGTGAAATAACTAAAAACAAAACCAAGCCATAGACATAGGTATTAGATTCAGGCAAACTCCTGCACCGTTTACATACATATATCGACGTTTTTAACACTCGATCATCAAAAAGCAGGTTTTTTAGAGACATGCCTCAACCCAAAATTCTGGTTTTACACGGCCCGAACCTAAATTTGTTAGGTACCCGCGAACCAGAAATCTACGGCAGCTTGACGTTAGACGCCATCAACCAAGACCTCGTCGAAAAAGCGAGCGCTTGCGACATTGATTTGATGCACTTTCAATCGAACGCTGAATTCGAGTTGATCAACTGCATACATCAATCAAAACACAATGGCGTTGAATTTTTGATCTTTAATCCGGGCGCCTTTACTCACACCAGCGTTGCGCTTCGCGATGCCATACTCGGTGTAGGCCTACCATTTATTGAAGTTCATTTATCGAACGTATATAGCCGCGAGCCCTTCCGAAAACACTCGTACTTTTCGGATATCGCCGTAGGGGTTATCTGCGGTTTAGGAGCTAAAGGTTACTCTCTAGCGCTGCACTATGCTGTGGAACATTTAGCCAGCAAGACAGCCTAAACCAAAACTACCCGCAACCTTACACCAACTACACTTTTAGCGGAAAATACCGCCAAAAATAGAGAAAAGTTAATGGATATTCGCAAAATTAAAAAGCTTATAGAAATCCTAGAAGAATCTGATATCGGCGAGATCGAAATTAAGGAAGGCGAAGAGTCGGTTCGAATCAGCCGTGGTAGCAGTGGCGCTCATGCGCAACCGGTTTTTGTTAACGCGCCTATGCCCGTTCAACATGCGCCAATGTCTGCACCTCAGCCAACCTATGCACCTGCCCCTGAAGCTGCGCTACCATCAGCCCCAGAAATCAGTGGCCATGTTATTAAGTCCCCGATGGTAGGCACCTTCTACGCAGCACCAAGCCCAGGATCATCACCCTTCATAGCTGTTGGTCAATCTGTTTCTGCCGGCGATACCATTTGTATCGTTGAAGCGATGAAAATGATGAATCAAATCGAAACCGATAAATCCGGCGTCATCAAAGCTATTCTTGTTGACGATGGTCAAGCGGTCGAATTTGATCAACCTTTGATAATTATTGAATAAGCCCCGCATACGCGTTCTGTACTACAGCCCAACGGGAGCTAAAGACACATGATCAATAAAATTCTTATCGCAAATCGCGGTGAAATTGCCCTGCGCATCTTGCGCGCCTGTAAAGAATTGGGCATCCACACGGTCGCCGTGCATTCTACCGTCGACAAAGACCTCAAACACGTTCGCTTGGCAGACGAGTCTGTGTGCATCGGTCCAAATCCGTCGAACCAAAGTTATTTAAACATTCCATCAATTATTGCAGCGATGGAAATCACCGATGCAACCGGTGTTCATCCAGGCTACGGATTTCTGGCAGAAAACGCTGACTTTGCAGAACAAGTACAAAAAAGCGGCTTCGTTTTTATCGGCCCAAGTGCTGATGTGATTCGTCTAATGGGCGACAAGGTTTCCGCTATTCAGGCCATGAAAAAAGCAGGCGTACCAACTGTACCCGGCTCTGACGGCCCGTTACCGGAAGACAAAGAAGGCTGCCTAAAAATCGCTCGCGATATTGGTTACCCGGTTATCATCAAAGCTGCGGCTGGTGGTGGTGGACGCGGTATGCGTGTAGTTCACACTGAGTCTGCCTTGCTCAACTCTATTCATGTAACTAAAAGTGAAGCAGGTGCCGCCTTTGGTGACGATACGGTGTACATGGAGAAATTCCTTGAAAACCCACGTCACGTAGAAGTACAAATTCTGGCCGATGGTCAAGGTAGTGCTATTCACTTATTCGACCGCGACTGCTCCTTGCAACGCCGCCATCAAAAAGTACTTGAAGAGGCGCCAGCTCCAGGAATTCCCGATGAAGCCCGCCAAGCCGTTTACGATGCATGTACTCGCGCCTGTGTTGAGATTGGCTACCGCGGCGCAGGTACCTTTGAATTCTTATACGAAGACGGTAATTTCTATTTCATTGAAATGAACACTCGTATTCAGGTTGAGCATCCTGTTTCTGAAATGGTAACGGGTATCGATCTAATCAAAGAACAAATCCGAGTTTGTGCTGGCGAGAAGCTTTCTATTAAACAGGAAGACGTAAAGCTCAACGGCCATGCTTTTGAGTGTCGCATTAACGCTGAAGACGCCAGAACCTTCTTACCAAGCCCAGGTAAAGTGGTTAACTTCCATTCTCCGGGTGGTTTGGGTGTGCGTGTTGACTCTCATCTTTACAGTGGCTACACAGTTCCCGCCAACTATGATTCCATGATCGCCAAGGTAATTACTCACGCCGAAGATCGTGAATCCGCTTTGAACAAGATGCGTGTTGCACTTGATGAATTGGTTGTCGAAGGAATTCGCACCAATATCGCACTTCAGCAAGATCTAGTGAGAGACCAAGGCTTCCGTAAGGGTTGTGTCAATATTCATTACCTAGAGAAAAAGCTGAGCTCGTAAGATTGATGATTCGTTAATCTAAATAGAACGAACAGAAATCTGATCACACTTGCCATACATCGGTGATTACCACGGATGTATGGCTTGTCTAAAACATTTTTGATATCCGCCCATCTTATTTTACTGAGCGCCCATCATGCCTTGGCTTCAATTGTTAATTGCCACCGAAAAAGAACACGTTGAATCCTTCGAAGATGCACTTCTAGATCACGGAGCGTTAAGTATTACGTTACGCGATAACGCCGACCAGCCAATTTTAGAGCCAGCCTTAGGCGAGACTCCGCTGTGGAATAAAACTCAGCTTATGGCTCTTTATGAAGCCGATGTCGATACAGTTGCGATCAGTGAAGCAATCGACAAGTTCGTCGCAAGCACCGGAAGTTCTGCAAAGTGGGAACAACTAGAAGATAAAGATTGGATAAGAAGTTGGATGGAAGACTTCAAGCCCATTCGCTGTGGTGATCGCCTCTGGATTTGTCCAAGCTGGTGTGAACCGCCGGAACCTAATGCCATTAATTTAAAGCTAGACCCAGGTTTAGCATTCGGTACGGGCACACATCCAACCACATTCTTATGTGTCCAGTGGCTCGATCAGGTGGATTGTACCGACAAAAGCGTCATAGATTTTGGCTGTGGGTCTGGCATTTTAGGTATCGCCGCTTTATTGCTTGGTGCAAATTCAGCCCAAGGTATCGATATAGATCCGCAAGCATTAATTGCCACGGCAGATAACACTGAAAAAAATGGACTCCCGAAAGAATCTTTTCCGGTATACCTGCCTAAAGACTTCAAGCCTCAGCAAGTTGATATCACTATCGCCAATATTTTAGCCGGACCTTTAGTGGAGCTGGCTGGCCAAATTAACGCGCTGGTCAAGCCCGGCGGCTTATTGTGTTTGTCAGGAATACTGGCCACACAAGCAGAAGCTGTAATGGCTGCCTACCCTGAAATAACCTTCGATCCGGTCTGTGAGAAAGAACAGTGGGTAAGACTTACCGGCCAAAAAGCCTTGAACCCTTAAATTTTGTGGCCTAAGTCTTGATAAAAACGCACAGAATAATTTACGAACAATCTCGAAACCACTAAAATTCTTGTCATTACAGCAGCTTACATACAAAGCTTAACAAAACAGGTTAATCTAGAAGCTGACTTTCGGACACCGAGCCTGGAAATATTCCCAAGCTCGGCGTAACGTCGTTACCGACTACCCTTCAGTTTGGTCCAAACAGGTCCCTAAACTATGACAAGCTCAATAACGCGCTGTCCAAAGTGCAGCACCTCGTTTCGAGTTACGCCCTTGCAGCTCAAATCCGCCAAAGGTGCCGTGCGTTGCGGATCTTGTCTACACATCTTTAATGCTGAAGAAAACTTCGTAACGGTAAAACCTGCAGCACAGAAAGCAGCGACACCCAAAGCACAGAGTCAGACTGCGCCCGCAAAACCGAAACCTAAAGTAAACACGGCGCCCGCGCCACAGCAGCTCGCCTTCGATCAAAGTGCAATTGATGCCGAATCGGAGCTCGATGACATACTCATCAGCGACGATATGGAAAGCGGAGAATCGGACAGTGCCAAGTATCAAGGCACCATGGACGATCTCGCCGAGTTTCAGCTCAATCCGACCAAGCAGAATTGGTTAGATGACGGCAGTTCATTGTTTGACGCATCACCCAAGCAATCGTCTTTTCACCTCGTCGATGAAGACGAAGATGAGGACCAAGCCGACGAGAGCTGGGCGCTTAAAATGCTTGAAGAAGAAAGCCATACGCCTAGCAAGCCCGTCAAACAAACTCCATCGGCCGCGTTTAAAAAAGACACGACGCAAGATTTTTCGACCGAAAGTAGCGAAGATGATGACGACGAAGTCTTTCGTTTCGATGTTGATGAATCGCAACCATCTGAGGACGATGAGTTAAAAACTCTGCGTTTTGATAATCCTCTTGAAGATGATTTAGAGGAAGACACCAGCCGCTTTGATGGCAGCAGAACCGGCAGTTTTGACGCAGTTGGCGACGATTTCGACGATCTAGATAACTACGATAATTTTTCTGACTTTGATGAGCCGCCGCAAAAATCTTCCAAAACCAGCGACAGTTTTGCCATCGAAGACGACGAACTGGCCAAGCTTAAGCGTGAGTTAGAAGGATTTGACGATCCAGATGAAGATCAGATGGTTCCGGAGCCCGGCGACCGCCAAGAGTTTTTACACGCGCTAGCTCGCGAACCTGTAGAAATGACGGTTAAGCCCAAAAAGAGTAATCGAATTTGGATTAAAAGTACGTTAATTTTGGGCAATGTAGTTCTTTTGCTTGCTGTAATCATTCAAATTGGTTACCTGAAGTTTGATACATGGAGTCGTGTTGAGCCCTACCGCCAATGGTATTCAATGGCCTGTCCAGTGTTTGGCTGCACCTTACCAACGCGATACGACTACAACAAAATCCGAATTACTTTGGTGGTAAGAACCCATCCTACACTCACCAACGCCCTGATTGCCGACGCGGTCTTGCTAAATACCGCAGGCTTTGAACAACCTTATCCGAGCCTTGCCCTGCGTTTTAGTGACCTCAACGACAATCCTCTTGCTGAGCGCGTATTTAATCCCAGAGAGTATCTTCGCGGCGAGCTTGCTGGGGAAACCATCATGCCGGTTAAACAACCCATTCACATCAGCCTAGAGATCGCTGATCCGGGTGAAGCCGCGGTGAATTATCGAGCATTCATACCCGACTCTAATCTGAATCTTTAAGGTAGATAATAAAAACCGCTTTAAAGACACTTTTTTTATTCTAAAAACATTTACCTCTACTCACCGATCGAGCTCGCTTGAACGGTGAGTATTGCCGTGCTCGTTAAAAGGGCCGAACTGATTCTATGGGAAAGTACACCTGAAAATTTTTGCGGCATTTATTCAAACTCAAAGACTGATCAAATTAACGCTATCGATTGCCAATCACGTCGAAATCCCTATAATCCGGCGCCTCGTTAGAGGCTTTGAAAATGAAGCGAAATCAGGCGCCAAGCTAGATATTTAATCAGGCGCAAAATTTCCACAATACGGTTAATTTCTGCTTTCCCATTTTCTCAAGATGCGGGTATGATGGGCGCCCTTTTTTGACCAGCGATGCATTTGTGATCAATTGAAGAATTTACTGTAATTCGGGTCGTAAGGCTTCACTTTAGACTTATCGTGAATCTTTCGATTTTGAGCGAACTTTAATTTCACAAGCGACGGATCAGAATTTTGGCGTTTAACATAGGTAATCATTACATCGATGGTCGCACGGTTCTGGCACCTATGGCCGGGATCAGTGATTTGCCATTTCGACGGTTATGCAAAGCTTATGGAGCGGCACTGGCAGTTTCCGAGATGGTTACCAGCGACACCAAATTATGGAATAGCAGGAAATCAGCCTCTCGACTGAATCACAATGGCGAAACAGGTGTTAAGTCAGTGCAAATAGCGGGCACCTGCCCAATTGCTTTGGCTGAAGCAGCAGTGGCCAACGAACAACTCGGCGCTGATATTATTGATATCAACATGGGTTGTCCGGCTAAGAAGGTCTGCAACAAGGCGGCGGGTTCTGCGCTCTTACGCGATGAACCCTTAGTTGAAAAAATACTCACAGCAGTGGTCGGTTCGGTCAAGATTCCTGTGACTTTGAAGATTCGTACCGGTTGGGATAAAACCCAAAGGAACGCATTAACCATTGCACAAATGGCCGAAAGCATCGGTGTACAGGCTCTAACCATTCACGGTAGAACCCGTGCCTGCCGGTTCAATGGCGAAGCCGAATACGACACCATAGCTGAAGTATGCCAAGCAGTATCGATTCCGGTTATTGCTAACGGCGATATTACCAATGCCGTTAAAGCTAAAGAAGTACTAGACCATACCGGAGCAGCCGCGATCATGATTGGTCGAGCAGCTCAGGGTCGACCCTGGATTTTCAGGGAGATCGATCACTACCTCAAAACCGGCAATGCCGTTTCTGAACCCAGTAGTGATGAGATCAAAACCATTTTAATTAGTCACCTAAAAGAGCTGCATTCATTTTATGGGGACTACTTAGGGGTACGCATCGCTCGTAAACATGCGGGGTGGTACCTGAAAGGTTTCACCAACGGCGAAAACCTTCGAACAACATTCAACCAATTAGTAAGTGCGCAAAAACAAATTGAGTGCATTGAAGAAAATTTTAGTGCCTTGATACGTGATGGGGAAAAAGCGGCATGAGTCAAATTGAAACAGCACTAGCTGAACTGACCAACAACACAAACACAGCGACTGCACCAGAAGTTACCGGTGATCGTTTCCGTACCACCAACATCGAAGCTACCAGCAGCTCACTACGTGACTGTGTTAAGCAATCGATCGATAACTACTTCCAGCACTTAGACGGTCAAAACGTTTCTAACGTTTATGAGCTTGTGATGGCTGAAGTAGAAGCCCCGCTACTTGAAGTAGTTATGAAATACACTCGCCACAACCAAACCAAAGCCGCCGAGCTTTTGGGTTTAAATCGTGGCACCCTACGTAAAAAGCTTAAGCAGTACGGCCAGCTTTAATCATGACGCCCGGTTTAAATCCGGGCGTTATTTTCTGTACCAACAGACTCCGTAATTTTTGTTTTCGAACACACCCTACCCTTACTTCTCATATCGATAATTAAACCAACAAACGCACGAGAAGAGGCGGTAGTTATTCTATTCTTTTTCTAGTTCGATCAACTTTGTTGATGGACAAGTATTTCTGCAACATATCTTTTGGGAGAGAACACCGAATGTCATCATCAGAGGATTTCCTACCGATTAAACGTGCCTTAATCAGTGTCTCCGATAAATCCGGAATCGTGGAGTTCGCTCGCGAATTACGGACTTACGGCATTGAGCTACTATCCACAGGTGGTACGTTTAAGCTATTGAAAGAATCAGGCTTGGATGTAATCGAGGTTTCCGATCACACCGGATTCCCTGAAATGATGGACGGTCGAGTGAAAACTCTGCATCCCAAAATCCACGGTGGCATCCTCGCTCGTCGCGGTCAAGACGATCAAGTCATGGCTGAACATGACATTGCCGCCATTGATATGGTTGTAGTCAACCTCTATCCGTTCGAAAAGACCGTCGCCAATCCAGATTGCTCACTAGAAGACGCAATCGAGAACATCGATATCGGCGGCCCGACTATGGTACGCGCTGCGGCGAAGAACCACGCCTTCGTAAACATCGTGGTTAACGCCAGCGATTACGAATCAGTACTTGCTGAAATGAAAGCAAACAATGGCTCAACCAGTAAAGCAACGCGTTTTAACCTTGCCATCAAAGCCTACGAACATACCGCAAAATACGACGGCGCTATTGCCAACTATTTTGGTCGCTTAGTCGAAGGCGGCAACAAAGACTTCCCACGTACCTTTAACTTGCAATTCAACAAGCAGCAAGACATGCGTTACGGTGAAAATCCTCATCAAAAGAGCGCTTTTTACGTAGAAGGCACTGCCGTTGAAGGTTCAATAAGCTCTGCCAAACAACTGCAAGGTAAAGAGCTTTCTTACAATAATATCGCCGATACCGATGCAGCACTTGAGACCGTAAAACTCTTCGATGCACCGACCTGCGTTATCGTCAAGCACGCCAACCCTTGCGGTGTAGCGTCTAGCGACAACCTTCTTGAAGCCTACAACAAAGCCTTTGCTACCGACCCAGAATCCGCCTTCGGCGGCATCATCGCCTTTAACCGCGAGTTAGACGCAGCCACGGCACAAGCCATTGTTGATAAACAATTCGTTGAAGTCATTATCGCGCCGAGTGTCGCTGCGGGTGTTTCTGAAATTATCGCCGCTAAGAAAAACGTTCGCTTGCTCGTGTGTGGCGATCTAAGTGCCGATCAACCAAGCTTCGACTTCAAACGCGTGAACGGCGGTCTTTTGGTGCAAGAACGTGATCTTGGCTTAATTACCGCCGCTGACCTGAAAGTGGTTACCCAACGTCAACCAACAGACGCTGAAATTCGCGATCTTCTATTTACATGGAAAGTCGCCAAAATGGTTAAATCAAACGCCATTGTTTACGCTAAAGATCAGCGCACCATCGGCGTTGGCGCAGGCCAAATGAGCCGTGTTAACTCGGCACGCATTGCTGCTATCAAAGCGGAGCATGCAGGCCTTGAGGTTTCTGGCAGTTGCATGGCCAGCGACGCGTTCTTTCCATTCCGTGATGGTCTTGATAATGCTGCCTCCGTAGGTATTAGCTGTGTTATTCAGCCGGGTGGCTCAATTCGTGACGACGAAGTTATCGCCGCAGCCGATGAGCACAACATCGCCATGGTGTTTACCGGCATGCGTCACTTCCGCCACTAAATAACACCGTTTAATTCCAAACTCTCATTGGGCGGTCTCGAACTGCCCAATGTCTCAGGAGAAACTAATTCATGAATGTTTTAGTCATTGGCAGTGGCGGTCGTGAACACGCTTTAGCTTGGAAAGCCGCTCAATCCAACCAAGTAGACATCGTTTTTGTTGCCCCCGGCAACGCAGGCACCGCTCGCGAAGCAAAGCTCGAAAATATCGCTATTGGTGTTTCTGAATTCGAAAAGCTCGCTCAGTTTGCCAAAAACAACAACGTTGGTTTAACCATTGTTGGCCCAGAAGCGCCGCTGGTTGACGGCATTGTCGATTATTTCCGCGAGCAAGGCCTTGCCTGCTTTGGCCCGAGCAAAGGTGCCGCACAGTTAGAAGGCTCTAAATCTTTTACCAAAGACTTTTTAGCCAGACACCAAATTCCAACCGCGCAATACCAAACCTTCACCGAAGTAGAACCGGCCATCGCTTATCTAAAAGAACGCGGTGCACCGATTGTTGTTAAGGCTGACGGCCTAGCCGCAGGTAAAGGTGTTATTGTTGCGCTGACTCTTGATGAAGCTATCGAAGCAGTCGAAGACATGCTTTCTGGTAATGCCTTTGGCGAAGCTGGTGCCCGTGTAGTTATCGAAGACTTCCTCGAAGGCGAAGAAGCCAGCTTTATCGTTATGGTTGACGGTAAAAACATTTTGCCTATGGCAACCAGCCAAGATCATAAACGCGTCGGCGAAGGCGATACAGGGCCAAACACCGGCGGTATGGGTGCCTATTCGCCAGCACCCGTGGTAACGGCCGAAGTTTTCGAGCGAATCATGGCAGAAGTCATCGAACCAACCGTTGCCGGCATGGCCGCCGAAGGCAATACCTACACCGGTTTCTTGTACGCAGGCTTGATGATTTCTCCGCAAGGCGAACCCAAAGTTATCGAGTACAACTGTCGATTCGGTGATCCAGAAACCCAACCGATCATGATGCGATTACAGTCTGATTTGGTTGAGTTGTGTAACGCAGCACTGGCCGGTGACTTGGATAAAACCGAAGCAAAATGGGATGACCGCCCATCCGTTGGCGTTGTTTTAGCGGCCGGTGGTTATCCTTCTGATTATGCTAAAGGCGACGTAATTTCTGGGCTTGATATTGAGTTTAACGAGAACAGCAAAGTCTTTCATGCGGGAACCACATTCAATGATAACGGCGATGTGGTTACCTCCGGTGGCCGCGTATTGTGTGCAACCGCTTTGGGTAACACCGTAAAAGAAGCCTGCGAAAATGCTTATCAAGCTGCCGAAGCCATCGATTGGACCGGTCGATTTTTCCGTAAAGACATCGGCTATCGCGCTATTGCACGTGAATCAGGTAAGTAACGAATTCATCTGTTGATAAACTCGTACCTATCAAAAAGCTCTGTCTGTTAAGAAACTCTGTCTGTTAAGAAACTTTGCCTATCAAGAACCTCTGCCTACATCCTAAAAGATTTAGATGGAGGTTCTTGATAACCTTCTCGCTAAACTGCACACCTAAAAAAACTGCTTTTTCCGTTCGTTTTCAGATCAAAAATCCTTCAACAACAAACCGTAAGTGCCGCCTTTTTAGGCTTTTATCGTTCTTTCGCTTGCCCAAATTCTCAGACTGGCTATTTTTTCGGCCATAACCACGGATAAAGGCTTGGTTGCGTGTAACTGCTGCAAAATGAGCTGATCATCCACTTGGGTTTCTTGGGCGTTTGCAGCAAAGATGGCGGAGATAATCGCCTGTTCGATTTCGGCTCCACTAAAGCCAGCACTGGTTTGCACCAAAAGATCGAGATCGAAATCGATAGCAGCGATGTTACGTCGGTTTAAATGAATGACAAAAATGGCTCTTCGTGCCGCAGAATCGGGAAGATCAACGAAAAAGATCTCATCAAACCGGCCTTTTCGTAACAATTCCGGCGGTAATTGCGAGATATCGTTGCTGGTTGCCACCAAGAAGACTTTTTGTTTACGTTCTGCCATCCAAGTAAGCAGGGTTCCTAAAACTCGCTTCGAGGTGCCGTTGTCACTGTCGCCGGTGGCGAGACCTTTTTCAATCTCGTCGATCCACAGTACGCATGGTTCCATCACTTCGGCTTGATTCAACGACTGGCGCAAATTGCGCTCGGTTTCACCAAAGAATTTGTTGTACAAAGCACCAAAGTCCAAGCGTAATAATGGCAGATTCCACAGCCCCGCAACGGCTTTTGCCGCTAAACTTTTACCAGCACCCTGCACACCCACCATCAACACACCTTTCGGTGCATCGATTTCTTCAGGATTTAAAAACGCGGCTTTTCGCTGCCCAAGCCACGATTTTAAATTGTCGAGGCCGCCAACCTTATCCATTTGCTCAACGCCGAATTCGTAACTCAAGATGCCATCCATCGCGAGCAGTTCAAATTTCGCTTTGTTAATGGCAGGAACATCGCTGTGGTCTATAACGCCGTCGTCGAAAATAGCGGTTCTAACCAGATGGCGAACATCTTGATGCCCAACACCTTTGACGGTGTTAACCAACATCCGCAGAGCTTCACGATCAACACTAATTCTGCCACCACGCTGTGAGGTCCAGCGGTTGGCCTCTTCGCGGACGATTTTGGTGATGTCATTTTCGGTGGGCATGGCCAGACGAACACGCTGCGAAAAGGATCTTAACTCGGGGGGAATTTCAAATTTATGGCTGATAAATACCAACGTATGAGCCGTTAAATCGTAATTGAGAGCGATGTCTTTAATCAGGCGAATGTGCAATGGTTCACCGTCGATAAACGGATGAAAATCACACAGAATAAAAACCGAAGGCGTCGGTTCTTGTTTAATCTTCTCCAGCACATGATTGGGCTTGGTGTACTCAGGCGCCTTAACGATCTGAAATTTATGATCAAACTCTTTCAATCCGTCGCTGAAGGTCCATTTGTAGCAAGGTCTACGCAAACCTCGGGCAATATCCTGCAATTGCTCACACGCTCGCTTTTCGTCATCGGTTTCGATCACCGCCAGCGGAATGTTTGCCGTAAGCACCGCCATTAGATCATCCATGTTTATCTCCCATCCAAATATGAAGTCACGCCGTAGAGTTTTGATGTAAAACTACAACATTACGGCTGTTTGTCGTAGCATTTAGCTTTGGTAACCCCGATTAGCTTTCCCATGATTTAATCAGTGGACAGAAATTGACAATGCGATTTCCAATTTCTTCACAATTTCAATTACTTACCGTTCTTGAAATTGGC
>CALMJT010000216.1 GCA_937864365.1 uncultured Alteromonadales bacterium
ATTTAAATGATAAAAACCTCCTACAGGGTGGTATGAAAATAATTGACCACTACAAGCCTATTTGTGCAGCAAACAGCAACGGTGTAGATGAGCATTCATATGTATCTTCATTCGACGAATTTGAGCGTAAAGTATTGTCATTAAAAAATAACTTTAACCAAACTTCTCTCGTTGAAGAGTATTTAGATGGGGCAGAATATACAGTTGCTATATTAACCGCAAAAAACGGAGAACTTCTTATCTCAGCGGTAGAGGTAGAACCACCAGAGTTAAACCAAGGTCGCCGAATACTTAGCAAAGATACAAAATATGAAAACAATGAAGTACTTAAAGTAATAACCGACCCTCAAATTAGTTATGAAGTAAGAAGAATTGCTGTTGAGGTATTCACGAAAATAGGGGCCGAAGGTTTTGCACGAATAGACATCAAGTCAAACAAATCTGGAAAATGTTTTTTTATGGAAATTAATTTAGTCCCTGGAATGACCATGGGAACCAGTTATTTTCCAGAAGCATTTAGAATCGATCAAGGTCATGATTATGATCAGACAATCGTTAATTTAATAGATTATTGTCTTTTTAAAACTATGCAAAAACAACCACTTATTGAACAAGTAGCTATGGAATTTTCTAGTAATTAAACCTGAATTTCAATGAGCATCATCAAGACTAAAAACGTAGCATCACTATTTACAGTTGAAAATGCGCTTAGTGAAAAATTTAAAGGCAACTCTGGTTATTTAGGGGAGAGCTCGTCAGGGTTCATAAAATAATGCCTCCGTTTTTAAAAAATGTCACGTATAAATATCTATACACAATGAACTATATCTAAGTAAAAGTGAAATCTCGTACATTTAACTAACCTCATAAAGTGAAACCTCATCATAAAGAAATTAGCCGATCTTTTACTCTCAAATAATAGAGGTCGACCCTCTCAGTTGCCAGCAGTCCCCATTGATTGGTTGACACAACCTGTCAGGCGATTTATTAAAATAGAAGCCGCCGCGGGTTTATTACTCTTATTCTTTACCGTTCTAACGTTAATTGTGGCCAATTCACCATTTGGCGATTTTTTTAAAGATATTTGGAAAATTTCATTTGGTTTGACCATCAACGGCTATTCATTTGAACGAACTTTACATGATTGGATAAATGATGCCTTAATGACATTATTTTTCTTCTTAATTGCACTTGAATTAAAACGAGAGATTGTACTGGGAGACTTTAGTCAGCCACGCTTGGCGATGTTATCTATATCAGCGGCGACCGGTGGAATGATAGTACCGGCACTTATTTACCTGTTTTTTCAACATGGGGAATTAGGTCAACACGGGTGGGGGACTGTGATGGCAACTGATACCGCGTTTGTTATTGGCGGGCTCGCATTACTAGAACGGCGCATACCACGCACATTGCGTGTATTTATGCTCTCTCTCGCTGTGGTTGATGATATCGGCGCGATTATGGTTGTCGCTATTGGTTACGGTAAGCAATTAAGCTTCTCTTATATTGGATTATCGCTTATTGGTTTTGTTGTTATCCGATTAATGGCTTTAGCCGGAATTCGTAATTTAGGGCTTTTTTTTGGTGTTGGTATCATTATTTGGTTGTTTGTGGATGCATCTGGTATTCACGCTACTGCAACAGGTGTTATTCTCGGATTGATGACACCGACGACTAAGTGGGTAAGTGAAGAACGCCTTCGTAAAATTATTGATTGTGTTGTGATGCCACCGTCTAAAGAATATTTGAGTGATAACATTCACAATCGACAGCTATTAAAAACTGCTGAGGCAGCTGCGCGGGAAGCGTTGTCTCCCGTTGAGCGCTTGGAAATTATGCTTCATCCTTGGGTAAGTTTTGTTATTATGCCATTATTTGCGCTCGCCAATGCAGGTATTGATCTTGTCAATATGAAATTTTCAAGCTCAATTTCTTTGGCGGTTTTTTTGGGATTTTTTATAGGCAAACCACTTGGAATATCTCTGTTTAGTTGGTTAGCTGTTCGTTTAAAAATTGCGAGTCTACCTAATGATTTAAATTGGTCTTTGGTTTTCTCCGCAAGTATTCTTGCCGGCATTGGTTTTACTATGGCGATATTCATTGCCAATATGGCGTTCACCACCGAATTAATTGCCTCAGCCAAGCTGGGCATACTCTTGGCTTCACTTGCATCAGGAATATTGGGAATTAGTTTGTTGTTTTTTCTTACCCGTAAAAACAATACGCTAAACCATAACGAAGTACGAAATTAATAATAGTAAACAAAGAGAATTAATTTGAAGCGACTTAAGATCACTCATAAAACAAGATATGATTTCACCGATCATGTAGAGCTATTACCGCATACCTTTCGTTTACGACCACGAGAGGGGCATGATTTACGAATTGAGTCCTCCAAGTTGACTATCTTTCCTCCTGCTGTTGTGCGTTGGTATCGAGATGTAGAAAGCAATTCGGTGGCTACTGCGTCATTTACAGATAAATCAAACTTTTTAACCATTGAAAGTGAAATAATAATACAAAAATACGATTTAAATCCTTTAGACTTTTTAGTTTCCGTGCATGCAGTTAATTACCCATTCACTTATCGATATGAAGATACTATTTCTTTATCACCTTATTTAACAAATCCAGACAAATTAAATCGGATTTTCACTGATTGGGTGGATGAGAATTGGAAAAACTATGAAAAAATTCAAACATTTTCGTTACTTGAACGTATAAATCGACGTATTTTTAAAACCCTAGTCTATGTAAGACGAGAAGAAGAGGGCGTTCAAAGTGCGGAGTATACCGTTGCCAGCAATTCGGGCTCTTGTCGGGATTTTGCCAGTCTTTTTATGGCTGCTGCACAACGACTGGGTTTTGCCGCACGGTTTGTTAGCGGTTATATCTATTCAGACGGTATATCGAAAGAAAATCAATCTACCCATGCATGGGCAGAAGTCTTTATTCCCGGTGCCGGTTGGAAAGGGTTCGACCCCACCTACGGAACCGTAGCTGGAGTTCACCATATCGCTACCGCGGTCGCCAGACGGCCAGAATCCGTGCCACCCATTTCTGGAAGCTTCTATGGAAGTAGTGGCGCGTCTATGAATGTGGAAGTTTTGGTGACTGAGATCAGTTAATCATTATTAAAAGGAATAATTTAATGTGGTTACGCACAAGTTGTAAATTAAGGTTCGATATTAAAACTCCCACACCGTTTATTTTGATGCTACGACCCAGAAGTGGAGACCAGCAATGGGTTGCCTCTGAGGCTTACATTCTTAGCCCACCTGTATCTGCTTTTGAATTTACAGACGATTTTGGAAACCTCTGCCAAAGGTTAGTCGCACCACCGGGCGATTTCATGGTATCGACCACCGCAATTATTAAAACCTCTGATACAGTGGACATCGGTCACGGAGGTGAATTTATTAATGTAGAGAATCTTCCTAACAGCGTGCTCAAGTATCTTCTTCCTAGCCGGTATTGTGAATCTGATTTTTTTAACGAGATGGCGACAGAAATTGTGTTAAATCACTCTCCAGGCTACGATCAGGTCGCAGCAATTGAGAGATGGCTACGAGAGAACATCCGTTTCGAACCAGGTAGCAGTTCGTTTCCATCATCTGCCATTGAAGTAAATAAGGTTCGCGTCGGAGTATGTCGAGATCTATCGCATCTTGGTATCGCATTGTGCCGCAGTTTGTGCATTCCAACACGTATGGTTGTGGGTTATTTTCACACATTAAACCCTATGGAATTGCATGCATGGTTCGAAGCCTATGTCTCGGGACGTTGGTATACATTCGACGCAACACAAGATACTAAAAAAGGGGGTTATGTAGCAATTGGATACGGTCGTGACGCGGCTGATGTTGCAATCTACAACCAATTTGGGCCTTCTGTTTTTCCGTATGAAGAAACCGTAAGTGTTACTTTATCAAATATTACATAAATAGTACCTAGAGTTGTGTAATGCTATTAAACTCTAAGAATAAAACGCACATCGAAATGACTACAGAATAAAGCTCATTTAAAAATTTCTTCTAATCAAAAAATTACTTCTAATCAAAAAATTACTTCTAATCAAAAAATTACTTCTAAATAGGCCAATTTCTTCGAGTGGCCAAATGTAGAAGAATAGAAGGTTGTTGTGCAATGATTTCATCGTACCGCGCCTTCTTTCTGCCTTCAAACTGTCGCAAGTGGCGTTTCGCCTAATTATTAAAAATATCTTAACTCGATCAATACGATTTTTATCCATAAATATTTTTGAATGACTTAACTGATGAGTGATAAAATATATCACGCAATTATGCCACTTATCTGGTCATAGTTACTGTTTCCGGTCATAGTTACTATTAAAACTTGCTTTGCGTCTGTAAAATATTGTTATAAACAGAAGTATTCATGGAAAAAGAAATCATTCATATAATCCCAGGCGCCTTTGTGTTGGTAATGGGGCTGTTTAATTTGTATCGGGCTTTAGTTAAGCGCAAATGGCCAGAAACAATAGGTAAGATTCAAAAAAACGAAATTAGACAGATAACTATTGCTATCTATCCAATAATAAAGATTGGCATGTTAAATAGCTATAATACAAACCTTGGTTCAAGTAAAAAACAAAAATTAATCCTCAATTATGTTTATGTTGTTGATGGAGGCAAATACACCGGCAATCAGCTTTATTCCGCGCCGATTATAGAAACTAGGCGGAGATTGGTAGGCTTATATGTTGGTGATAAAGTCAAAGTTTTCTACAACCCCAAAAATCCAGCCAACTCTTTTTTAGCTCATTCATTTGCGTGGCCTAGTCTTGTTGTAATCTTTATTGGCTTAGCGCTAATAGCGGGTGGTGTGTACATGCAGCTCAATCAATAACAATCAATTGCACGTTACTCAACAAAAATATGTAATCGAAAACACTCCAATTATGCTGGTATTTTTCGTCGTTAACTCAGTACGATAAGTTTATAAGGAATCGTTCAATTATGAGTCACTACAAAGAATTTCATGATCCAAGCCAAAATTTATTAATTGCGAGCCTTCCCCACACGGTTCGGCAACGCCTATTAGTAAACCTTGAGCTGATCGAACTACCTCTTGGACATGTATTGTATGAGTCCGGCGATACTCTTCGTCACGCATACTTCCCTACAGACTCTATAGTATCGTTATTATATGTAATGGAGAACGGTGATTCCGCAGAGATAGCTGTGGTTGGGAACGAAGGCATGGTGGGTACAGCGCTATTTTTAGGCGGGGAAAGCACGCCAAGTAGAGCGGTAACACAGAGCTACGGTTTCGCTTATCGGTTACCTAGGCAAAAATTTATTGAGGAATTTAGTCTCCACAAAGAGTTGCTGGTTTTACTTTTGCGGTACACACAAGCGGTTATTACTCAAATGGCTCAAACGGCTGTTTGCAACCGTCATCACTCAATAGATCAACAATTGTGCCGCTGGCTACTTTTGTCACTCGACAGAATGAGTGGCAAAAATTTGTTTATGACACAGGAATTAATTGCCAATATGCTAGGTGTACGACGTGAAGGTGTTACAGAGGCCGCCGGGAAACTTCAGAAATTGGGAGTGATCGAGTATCACAGAGGCCATATAACAGTGCTTGATCGATCAAAACTGGAGAACTTGTCATGTGAATGCTATGCGGTTGTAAAAAAGGAAACTGATCGGCTATTTCCTTTATTAAAAAAGAGTTCAATTAATAATTGTTGAATATTATTAAATTTCTTATCGTCAAAATAGGGTATTTGAACCTAATATAGCCTCAAATTCAGCAATATTGAGTTGTCAGAACTTCTTTTCCTATATTCAGCAGAAAATGTTTTCTTTCTACGTCGAATTTAAGAGCATTTACTAGTTTAGGCATGAGCTTTCTGTTTATGCTTAAAAATAAATCAGAGGAAAGTATCACGTAACTAATATATCCACGTGTTACGCTAAATACAATATCTTTAATATTCCCCATAATTTTATTTTTTTTAACAATTTTATAACCAAGCATGTTGCTTACATTCACTAAAAGAGTGTCTGAATCAACCTGTACGCCAGCACTAGTATTAATATTTAATTTACTACTGCTAGTACCATTTTCTTGAATCATAAAGTACTCCGCTTTTGTTTTTAAAATTTATAGAAAACTCTTATTAGCCTAAAGTTTATATAGTCACAGGGAGGCATTGCCGACCTCAAGACCAGCAAGCGCTTGATATTATGAATAAATTGGAATCGCATCTTTCAATTTCTTTCCTCCAATTAAATCATGGATGAGTTAATCAGAGGTTCCTATAGATATTTTTTGTTTCATAGCCATCTTAAAAATAAATAAATGTCGGGTATGTTCGGTAACGTACGGACATTGCACTAAAAGAATAGCATTATGTTCGTAACGAGAAACCACAGTCTGTGGACTCGAAAATAGAAAGTGAGAAGAAATGAAAACGTCACAAGAAAATAAAGAACACCAAAACAAGCCTGAAAAACCAGCTCAAACATCACAACCAAAACCTGAGCAACAAAAACAATTTGCGCAGAAGCCAGACCAATCTAATCAAAAAAACGACCCAAAAGATTCAATTAAAAAGAACTAACTCGACTCTCTTGAAATTGATTTTTGAATTTCTCTGTATCCGTTCTGTTTTTTTGAGCGGATACAATTTCCGCCTCTAAAGGATTTATAGCAAACTTTTAATGAAATAAAGGATTTAAAGGCTCAAATATAATTTCTAACATTAGTAATATAATTAAAGAGTAAATAAAATGAATAAACAAAGTACAATTTCAAATAAACCAACACCAGCTGAGATTCAAATAACATTGATTGATTCAGGCAAGGTGCTGGCACTCAGCCGTCATACCGGTTTATCTTGGCACATCGAAAATAAGTCTACCAATTTAGGTTGCAAGCTCCCCGCTACGAGCATCGTTCAATAGCGTATGGCATCCACAGACTGGTCTTGTTTATTATGATTAACATAATTCCTACTACGAAAAAGCAATGGCGTGAACGCTATCTCACTCATCTGGGTGAAAGCGGCTGTAGAAACATGTATTGGTCTTTAAAGCAATTGGCACAAGATTTTGACTTTACGTTAGGTGATCAACCTTTAGTTATAAGACTGTTTTTAGAAAATATCATGCGCAACATTGAAAACAATGTAGATGAAGAAAATACCGCATATTTACAGGTCTTAATTAAGGCGTTGATCTCAGGTATTAATACCGCCGAATTCGAGTTTCAATTTTACCCTAGCCGCGTACTCATGCAAGACTACACTGGCGTACCCGCCATTGCTGACTTGGCAGCTATGCGCGATGCCGTATTTGCGAGTGGCGGCGATGCTGAAAAAATCAATCCTATGTGTCCCGTCGATCTTGTCATTGATCACTCCGTTATTGCAGATCAAACAGGCCATTCAAATGCATTGCAGTACAACCGCCAACGTGAAATGGAACGAAATAAAGAACGCTATCAGTTTTTAAAATGGGCTCAGGGTTCATTTGAAAATCTTACAGTGGTTCCTCCAGGAAAAGGTATTTGCCATCAGGTTAATCTCGAATATTTTGCCCAAGTGATACGTAAAAAAGAGGACGTGCTATTTCCAGATACGCTGGTGGGCACTGATAGTCATACCACCATGATCAATGGGCTCGGGGTGCTCGGCTGGGGCGTGGGCGGCATTGAAGCCGAAGCGGTTATGTTAGGGCAGCCTTTAAGTTTGAATGCGCCTCGTGTTGTGGGCGTTAGATTAGACGGTGAGTTGCCCTGTGGCGTTACCGCAACGGATCTCGTTCTAAGTATCACGGAGATTTTAAGAAATCATGGTGTGGTAGGAAAATATGTTGAATTTTATGGAGCTGGTGTCAGTAATCTTAGCGTCGCTGACCGTGCCACAATTGCCAACATGTCGCCTGAATACGGAGCAACCTGCGCATTGTTTCCAATTGATGCAAGAGTTATCGAGTACTTAACCTTAACGAATAGACCGGCCTCATTAGTTGAGAGAGTCCACAATTACGCTGTTACACAAGAACTATTTTACAGTTCTGATCATGAATCCCAAGCGCCCACTTATGGGGAAAGCTTAGTCATCAACTTAAATAACATTGTTCCGTGTATCGCAGGTCCCAAGCGTCCACAAGATCGCCTACCACTTGCCGCTATTAAGCAAAAAACCCTCGACGAATGTGCACTGGCAGGTCACGGTGGCGTTAGTGAATCAAGTGATGCTCAGTCGTCGCTGATGGATGGTGACTTGGTGATTGCTGCCATTACTTCCTGCACGAATACATCCAATCCCAGCGTCATGCTGCTTGCCGGCTTGCTTGCCAAAGCAGCTGTTAAAAAAGGTTTGTTGGTTAAGCCCCATGTTAAAACGTCACTTGCACCCGGCTCCCAAGTAGTTGCTCGTTATCTGAACCGTTCTGGATTGCAAACCTACCTAGATCAGCTGGGTTTTCAGCGAATTGGCTTTGGCTGTACAACCTGTATTGGCAATTCAGGCCCCTTAAACAATAATCTTGAATCCGTGATTGAAATGGGCAATTTACACGTCAGTGCTGTGCTTTCTGGCAATCGTAACTTTGAGGGAAGAATTCACCCCTCCGTCCGACTCAACTGGCTGGCCTCACCACCGTTGGTCGTAGCTTTTGCTTTAGTAGGGCATACGCGGATCAATTTTGATAAAGAGCCTTTAGGCTTTGATCAAGAAAATAACCCGGTTTTTTTAAGTGATATCTGGCCAGATAATTCGCAGCTCGAACACGCGATGCTGCAGGTCAGCCAAGAACTCTATGCGCTGTCTTATAAAGATATTTTGCAAGGCGATGAGTATTGGAATGACTTAGATGTCACAAGCAGTAAGTGTTTTCCCTGGAATCCAGAATCGACCTATATTCGTAAGCCTCCCTTCTTTCAGCAGCATGAAAAACCCAATCCAATTATTGCGGCAAGAATTTTAGCGATAGTGGGCGACTCCATTACCACAGATCATATCTCACCAGCAGGAAGAATTAGCCTGGATAGTCCTGCAGGAGAATATTTGCTAAAGCGCCATGTTAAACCGGACCAATTTAACAGTTATGTTGCACGTCGAGGTAATCATGAAATTATGGTACGCGGTACCTTTGCTAACAAACGACTGAAAAATGCCATAGTGACGCCAATGGAAGGGGGGTTTACTCGCATATATGAAGACGCCGAGAATACACAAAATACAAGCCAATCAATCAACATTGAAGAAGCTGGGCCCGTGACTATTTTCGCGGCTAGCCAGTATTACACAGAGAAAAATATTCCTTTGGTCATTTTTGCAGGCAAAGAATATGGTACCGGCTCAAGCCGTGACTGGGCCGCGAAAGGATGCTTGTTGTTGAATGTTAAAGCCGTTATTGCAGAAAGTTTTGAACGTATTCATCGTAGCAACTTAGTTGGAATGGGTATTATGCCATTGCAACTATTACCAGAAACAACCATCGATGATTTGTCGTTAAACGGTGACGAGAGCATCTCCATTCTAAGGCCAACCGATACTATCAAAAATAATCAACTGCTACCCAAACAAAGGATGCTTCTGGAAATAACAAGTAGTCAACAGACATCCAGCAGTCACAAACCTCTATTGACGCGCACTATCTCGGTAGTTCTTAGAATCGACAATCATCAAGAACTCGATTATTTTTTTGCCGGTGGTGTTCTGCCGTATGTTGCTCAACAATTCATAAATAACCAACACAATGACCGATATCACGACTAAACAATCAAAACAAAGTTCGGTAAATAAGCGGTCCGAAATCCAGCAGGACACAGGTGCCGATGGTTTGTCTGCAATCCAAACAAATGAGTTATGGGGCAAACAAACTCAACTGTCGCTAAAATATTTTGATATCGGAAACCATACATTTAATTCGGACTTTATTAACGCCCTAGTTTCCATCAAACGTGCCTGCGCAACCATTAATTACCAATTAAAACTGATAAACGTTAAACGGTTTAAAGCCATTGTTCATGCTTGTGATGAGATTCTAAACGGTAAGCACCGTGATCAATTTCCATTACGGATATGGCAAACAGGATCGGGCACGCAAACTAATATGAATGTCAACGAGGTCATTGCATCGTTGGCGAATACCTTTTTGCGCCAAAACAATCCAAGTGACAAATCAATAGATGCTGAAGAATTACACCCGAATGATCACGTTAATATGTCACAGTCGTCCAATGACGTATTTCCCAGCGCCATGCATATCGTTGTAGCACAGCAGACAATAAAAATACTGCTGCCCGCTATCGAGTTAATGGAGCGCGAATTATCCCATAAACAAACAGAATTTAAGAGCATCTATACGGTCGGGCGTACTCATTTGATGGATGCGCTACCAATTAATGCGGGCGCTCTGTTGTCGGGCTATGGCAATCAAATAACAGCAGCAAAAATTGCAATTAAAGACAGTTTGAGTGCGGTTTATCAGTTAGCTCAGGGAGGTACGGCAGTGGGCTCAGGTGCTAACGCACCGGAGTTATTCGGCCAAAAGGTGGTTGCACTGTTGGCAGAGCAATACCAGTTACCATTTGTTCAGCACCCAAACTTATACGCGGCAGTTTCTGGAGCAGATGCGTTACTATTTTACAGCAGTTCACTCAAACAGTTGGCCGCGACCTTATTTAAAATCGCCAACGATTTTCGACTGCTCGGTAGTGGGCCTCGTTGTGGACTAAATGAATGGCATTTACCGGCAAATGAACCTGGCAGCTCTATTATGCCAAGCAAGGTAAATCCAACCCAATGTGAAGCATTAAGCATGGTATGTTTACAGGTATTTGGCAATGATCTGACGGTTTCTCTTGCTGCTTCAAACGGTCAGTTGCAAATGAATACCTATCGCCCAGTAATTATTCATAATGTTTTAGAAAGCATCGATTTGCTGGCCGATGCAATAACTTCTTTTTCAGAAAACGCTATACGAGGTTTAAAAATTAATCGTACTCAAGTTGATATCAATATGCGTAACAACTTGTCCGTTATTACTCTGCTAGCACCTAAAATTGGCTATGATGTGGCGACAAAGATCGCTCAGCAAGCAGACATATGCAATAAAACTTTAGCAGAATCTGCAGAATCTCTGCATCTTTTTAGTCAGGAAGAATTTAAACGCTTGATAAACGAACAACTGGAAATCCAATTAATAGAACATGAATAATCTCAGATCGAACACGTCGCAACGGATTTACAGGATCCTCCTAAGCTAAGATATTACTCACGGAGCAAAATTTCTTTATCGTTTTTCAATCATCGAACGTCGGATGCCTTACTTATCTCCGATATGATCTCAACAATTGATTAAGCAGAACAGGGAGGTCTTCTGACAACTGAGCTTGTTCTATCCAGCCCTTTATCGCAGTACTTGAGCAAACATCTTTTGCTTCAAATGGTAAAGCTTAATTTCTGGGAAGGGGCAGGTTAATAATCTAAATTGATTAAGTACAACCTCTAATGCCTATAATTGGGAACCCATACTGAAGAAAGAAATTGAACGGATGATTTCCTCGTAGGGCAAGTCTAACAACACGCCAACAACACTTCTAAATCCGTTTATAACCTCGTGTGTTACCGCAGTCACTTACTTCACAAAGCACATAATCTGTGTCCATCCATATCATCGTTAATTCCAATCAGCATAGATATTTAGACAATTGCAAGAAAGTTTGGTTGTAATTATAAATAATTATCATTAGTATTAAAAATACATTTCTGCTAAATAATGATATATCGCCCTTAACTAACAGGCCGTTTATTAGCTCAGACTGTAGAAGCCAAAAATATCACTATCAATTTTTTAACAAATGCCAATATTTATAATTCTTAAAACAGGTGGCATCACATTATGTCGCACGAAATAATGCTTAGTTTGAGCTTCCTGTAGTTTTATATGGAAGATCAACCTTGTGATGTGTATTCATATTTTTGTTCAGCGTGGTTTTGATGTGATATCAAACAAAAAACTATTTGCAGTTCACTCATGGGTTGGGCTTATTGTTGGGCCAATTTTATTCTTTATCTGTATTTCGGGTACTGTTTCGACAATTAGTTATGAATTAGATTGGTTGCTTGACCCCGAAATTCGAGTCCCAACCTCAGAAAATACAACCCCAGTAACCGCCGATGTTCTCTATCATTCATTGCAAGAGACTTATCCCGGCGCTTTAGTGCCTGTGTTAAGTTTATCTCCGGCTCTTCCTTATGTGCCAGCTGTAGCCTTGATGGAAGATTATGAGAGGGGGGCATTTATTGTTTATTTAAACCCTTACAGTGGCGAGATCATTGCCGAGAGAAATCGTTTAAATATAAAAAATTTCTTTCGTATTCTGCACAAACAATTTTTTATTATAAAAACAAAAATGACCCCCAACGGCGTGTTTTTTGTGGGTATTTTTGGCTTATTTTTACTTGTTTCTTTAGTCGCTGGTTTTTTATTGTTGAAAAATCGCCTAAAAAACATGTCTCGAATTCGTTCATCCAAGGGCTCACGAATATTTTGGATTGATTTACACAGATCTTTAGGGCTTTGGTTTTTGGCGTTTACATTGCTATTTGCCGTGACCGGTGTTTGGTACTTAATAGAAAAAATTTCCGGTGAATCAGATGTGGTATTACATCAAGAAGACAATTTACATTATCTTGGCCAAGAGAATTATTTACCCGAATTACGCGTTGATGAATATCTCTCTGTAGCGAGAGAGGCCATTCCTTCACTAGAAATCGCTTACTTATTTTTACCCAGAAAACCCGGCGAGTTGGTACACGTTTACGGTCAAGCAGGGCCTTTATTGGTTCGAGACGCCGCAAATTACGTGGCAATTGACCCGGTTACCTTAAAGGTATACGAACATTATGTAGCCTCTGATTTATCTGCTTATGATCGTTGGGTACATACCGCTGATGTTTTACACTTTGGTACATTTGGTGGCGTTTTCACTCGTTTTATCTGGTTTTTTGCAGGTCTCGTTTTATCGTTTTCTATTTTAGCCGGATGGTATTTGTGGTTACTCAGGATAAAAGCCGTTGGCTCAAAAGCAGTTAAATCAACTTGGTACTCTGTTGTAACCACCACAACCTGCGTGTTTTTAGTATTACTCAGCACTACGTTTTCTGTTTTAGGCTTCTTTAAAATGGAAGGAGCACCAATTCAACCTATTGTTCAGGCGGTTGATTTTACCGAGCTTGGGCCATTTAACGGCATGTTCTATCAACGCGGCTTGGCTTCTGAAGCGACTGATCCTGATCGGTCAGAAACCTTAGCGTCTGGGTATTTGATCAATCTAGGCGTAGAGTTTACGCGACCCGTTAATTTAGATTTTTTAGAATTAATCATCAATGATCGGTCTTGGTTATTCTCTTCCGGTTGGAATATTTTTGAAACGAAAATTTTTATCGAGAAAGCCAATCTAAATCAACCGATAGAAGCAACCCTGGTCGCTAAAAATGCACAAGGCCAGATATTTAAGACAGAGATTTTATTAAATTCACCACACACCACATACACACCAGCGCAACAACATTACATCCAACAAAACCAACCTCACAGCGCTGTTGCGGTTAGAGTTTTTCTTGTTTTGTTTTCGGTAATTATGTTGCCAACGCTTTTAGGCTGGATGTTATTCAGTAACAAACTAGCGAAGAAAGCCAGCAGGGCAGTACCAACAAAACTGGCAGGCAATCAAATAGTTATGCAACCACTTAAATAACAGGAAGTTTCCATTAAAAGCGAAGAACGTTTCTGCTTTTTGTATTCTTACCTAAAGCTTTTAACTCAAGTGGTAGGGTTGTAACCTTAAACATTAATGGCGTGCGCTATGCATTTAGTGTGCGTTCTGGCAATTCAATAACTCCACTCACGAGCAGCAGTCTCACACACCGACGTATCTGATTTTTATCAAATTACCTTAAATTAGAATAGTTAGATTTGTTATATCACTCAATTGCGATTGATAATTATTGTTATTTGTAGTAATTTCTCGTTCTAGTTCAAGGCTAGGGGCCATCTTTAGGCATTGCAATGGCTATTTGTTTTGTAAAAACAATGGGTGACGTAAAATTATTATATATCTTGGGTCAATGTATGAATATTAAGAAATCGCAACGTTGTGGGTTGTGCGTGGCTATTTTATCGGTCAACTCTATTTCTTTTGCTCAATCAAATACACAAATCGAAGAAGTGTCTGTAACGGGCCATAAGCGAGAGTACCAAACCGAAGAGGTTTCCGGTTCTATCGGTTTTAATGTATCTCCACTAGATGTGCCAATTTCGATTGACGTAATCAACCAAGATATCTTAAAAGACCAGCAGGTTAATAACGTTGATGATGCATTACGTAACGTATCTGGCGTAACTAAATTTAAAACCGGTAATGGTGGTGAAGAACAATTCGCAATTCACGGCTTTAGTGCGTCGCAGTCGATATATAAAGATGGTGCACGCATTAATAATGCGCAAAACTCTACCAATATACCTTCTACCGAAACTGCAAATATTGAAAAGGTCGAGGTCTTAAAAGGGCCTAGCGCTATTTTATACGGCCAGGGTGAACCTGGCGGCACTATTAATTACGTTACAAAAAAACCTGAGTTTGAATCTTTTCATGAAGTCGAACTATTAACCGGAAGCGATTCATTTTCAAAAATTGAATTTGATAGCACCGGTGCTATTGGTAACTCAGACCAGTTTGCTTATCGTATTGTTGGCTCTTACGAAGATTCAGACAGCTTCCGAGATTTTGTAGAGCGCGAACGATTTCTGTTAAATCCGTCAATTTCGTATCTTAACAATACCGGCGGAATATTAACGGCATCCGTCGAATATATTGACGACGACTTCACCACCGATCGTTCACAAATTTTAAGCGGCGACTTTATCAACGGTTTCGATTACGATTCCAGTGTATTAGACACAGAACAGTTTTATGGTATTGCAGGATTTAATAATCGCAGTAATGCAGAGTCAACTCGTGTATCGTTAACTTACAATCAGCCAATTAATGATTTTTACAGTATTGATCTTTTAGCATCCTATACAAAAAACGAAAAAACAAATTTCGATTCCACGCCGCTTTTTGCAACGCCAGCAACCATTGGTTTATTGGCTCAAATAGGATTTCCCGCGCCGGTTAACCTAGGGCAAGTATTATTGCCAGATGGTACGGTTTTAATTCAACCGCGTTTTGGTGAAGGCGAGGGTGAAACAACTTATCTGCAAGCAAACAATTTATTTGAATTTTCAAGTGGATCGCTAGCGCATAAATTATTGCTTGGTATTTCTTACGAAGAATTAGAAACCAACTCATTTACCACAACCGGTTTAAATATCGCTACTTATAACATCTTCAGCAATCAACGGTCGTTCGTACCATTGGCTGCGGGAATTCCAACCGATGAGGTATTTTTAAATCCAGTTGGTACCGATATAAAAATCAAATCGGAAGAAATTTCTCTTAATGTACAAGACTTAATTGAAATTAATGAACAATTCACAGTTCTACTTGGTGGTCGATTTGTCGATTACGAAAGCAATGCTAATCTTGGCGGCGATGAGGCATTCGACGATACAGATTTTACCGGTCGTTTAGGTGTGATCTATAAACCTGCCGAAAATATTTCGTTATATGCAAGTTACGCGCAAGGTTACCTACCAGCAACAGGTAGCTTAGACGTTAATGGTAACCAAATCGACTCCGAAACAAACTCTCAATTTGAAATTGGCTTAAAAGCTAATGTATTGAATGAACGTTTATTGTTCACGGTTGCTTTATACGATGCCGAACGTAAAGATGTCGCAAGCTTTGACGCGGCGGCCACACAACAATCTAACTTTAATGTTTTTGATACGATTGGTCGGGTTGAGTCTAGAGGTTTGGACGTACAAATTATCGGTAAAATTACCGATGCTTGGCGTATTGTTGCCGGTTACGCGTATATAGACAGCGAAATAGATACAGTAACTACATCCATTTTTGGTGGCGTGTTGGATCTCGATGGCAGAGAGCAAGCCGGTATTCCAGAAAATAGCGCTAACCTTTGGAGCGTTTACGAGTTTACCAATGGCTTTGGTATTGGTGGCGGTCTTTTTTATCAAGATGATACCTTCGCCAGTGCCGAAAATAATACCGAATTTGACGGTTTTACGCAGGTTGATGCCGTTGCCTACTACAAGCACAATTTATGGAAGTTTCAATTTAATGCCATTAACCTTACTGACGAAGAATATCAGTTAGCCCAAGGTGGCGTAGCGGAAGATCTTTTTGCGTCTGTTCGCGTTGGCACCTCTGTGCCGAGAAGTTTTGTTTTTTCAGTGTCAAAAGAGTTTTAAGGTAACAGGCTCCAAGCTGAATTTCGATAACGCAAGGATGTGTCGTCAATTCCAAGAACGGTAAGTGATTAAAATTGTGAAGAAATTGGAAATCCCATTTTCAATTTCTTCCTCTGATTAAATCACGGATGAACTAATCAGAGGCTCCTTAAATAATACTAATGAATTTACCTTTACCGAAAAATAACCAACATATCAAAACCAACCCAATTAATAGTTATTTAATAAGTGGCACTTAGGTTAAAAAGCATTAATTTGATTAAAAAGAATTAACTTCCAAAACAAGCAAATTCTAAAAAAACCGGCTTTTGCCGGTTTTTTTAGCACAAATAACTCATCCGTTAATTAGCAATCTAATTGTTATGGCTCATGAATAGTTTGTGCAACTTCAGCAACACAAGCCAGAAATATGTTAATTACAATGCTCATTTCTTGCTGTGTGATGTTCAGCGGTGGTAAAAATCTTACCGTGGCACCGGCTCGACCACCTAACTCTAAAATAAGGCCATGATGTAAACAAAGTTGTTGTATTTTTCGTGCAATATTTCCGTCTGCCATTTTTGGTTTTTGTGGGCTGTTGTTTGCCGATACAATTTCAACACCGATCATTAAACCTCGTCCGCGAACATCGCCTAAAAATTCGTAGTCTTGTTGTAAACGTTTAAGTGCCGATAAAAGTTGATCACCACGTTTACGCACGTTTTCTAAAATATTCTCACTGCGAATAAGCTGTAATGTTTTAGCACCGGCCACCATGGCTAATTGGTTACCACGAAAAGTACCTGTATGCGCTCCGGGAAGCCATTTATCCAGTTTTTCATGATATGCAATTAATGCCATAGGAAGACCACCACCAATCGCTTTAGACATGACCAAAATATCCGGCTGAATATTGGCAAATTCGAAAGCAAACATATTTCCGCTTCTGCCAACGCCGCATTGAATTTCATCAAAAATTAACGGAACATCAAAGCGATCACACAAATCTCTTAACCCTTGTAGCCATTTTAGCGGAGCAGGAATAACACCGCCTTCGCCTTGAATGGCTTCAACAACAATTGCAGCAGGCAAGGGCGTACCCGAATGAGAATCTAATAGCTGATGTTCTAATAAATTTAAATTAGCGTAAATACTTGCCTCTCCAGTTAATCCAAAGGGGCAACGATACTCATAGGGATACGGCATAAACTGGACATTGGCCATTAAATCAGGAACCGGAGACTTAGTTCCTCGATTACCCATAAGTGACAAGGTGCCGTTGGTCATTCCGTGATAAGCGCCCGAAAAAGACCAAATACCGCTGCGTTTTGTTGCCGTTTTAGCAAGTTTAATTGCAGCTTCTACCGCATCGGTTCCGGCTGGACCGCAAAATTGTAACTTAGCGCAACGTGCAAATTCCTTCGGTAAAATACTGAATACTTCCTTTACAAACTCTCGCTTTGCTGGCGATGTTAGATCAAGTGTTTGCCAGGGCCCGCCGGATACTAAATAGTCGTTTACTGCACGAACAACTTCAGGGTGATTGTGTCCCAACGCAAATGTGCCCGCACCGGCCAAGCAATCTATAAATAATTGCCCCTGTGTATCTTCAACGAAAATTCCCTGAGCTTTTTTTATCGCGATCGGAATATTTCTAGGATAACTGCGCGCATTTGATTCTGTTTGGTTTTGCTCTGATAAAAAAACATTGTCAGCAATCTTAAATTCTTCTTGCTGTAAAAATCTCGTTAAAGAATCAGACAAAACCGAAATAACGTTGTGTCGATCATTTTTTGCTTGTTTATTTTCATACTCGATAATTGTTTCTAGAGTCATTTCGATATCCCATATAGGTCGAGCACATTTAAATTAATAACGTAAGAGAGTCGAGAAAGTAGCCAGTCTGTATATGCGCCGGTATAAATCTCGGCACAGTAATAAGCGCGTAAGTTTTTATGTGTGTTAATTAACCCAAACTTTCTTAGAAAAAATAATTTCCAAGTATGCGTTAATTTATGTTGAAGAATGATGCATCAATACTTTAAACTTATCAATAACAAGAGTACGAATCATTATCATTTATATTCGTGAAGTGATCCACATTGCTGAGTTTTTCTAAGAAAAACAACAATATCTGCTTAAGTGATCGCTTTATTACTATTCTCCAAAATAGATCTGGCACAGACTATGAGCGCATTACCATACATCATTACGCCCAGTACGATTGCAGGTGTAATTGATAAAAGTTACTCGAATATTCAACATCTAAATCAGCAAATCGCGCAACTAAAATCAGTAATAGAACGTAGTTTTGATCACTATGGTGCTGTATTAATGCGAGGATTCTCAGTTGATAACGAAGAACAATTTGCTTCAATAATACGTATATTTGATTTTGATTTATTGAACTACGATTTTGGTTCAACGCCCAGAAGTGTGATAAAAAAAGGCGTCTATACATCTACAGAATATCCGTCTCATCAAGTTATTCCACAACATTGCGAGCAAGCATACTGTTTACAATGGCCGAAAAAATTATGGTTCTACAGTCGTCTTGTTGCCGAAAACAATGGTGAAACGCCTATAGCCGACTGTCAAAAAATCTACGATTCAATTCCTGCCCAAATTAAAAATATCTTCGAAAAGAAAGGATTATTGTACGTAAGAAACTATGGTAATGGTTTGGATTTACCTTGGCAGCAAGCCTTCGGGACTGACAATCAAGAAGAAGTTTCTGCGTACTGCGACAAAAATAATATTGGGTTTCAATGGAAAGATGACGATGAATTACGTACTTGGCAAAAATGTCAGGTAAGTATTCAACATCCTAAAAATCACCGGTGGACATGGTTCAACCAAGCGCATCTGTTCCATATTTCTAATCTATCTGATTCAGTAAAAGAAACTTTATTGTCCGTAGTGGATAAAGAAGATCTACCCAGAAACGTATATTTCGGCGATGGCTCCGAAATCCCAGATCAAATACTCGATGAAATTCGTGCAGTAATAGAAGAACACACGGTAAGTTTCCCGTGGCAAGAAAGTGACGTAATGCTGATCGACAATCTACGTGTGAGCCATGGTAGAAATGTTTTTTCTGGCAATCGCAAAGTGTTTGTTGCAATGACGGAACCGTTCGGCGCAGTTAATTTAGAAGCAAGCTCTGTAATGCCTAAATTAAACGAGCTACAGCCGGGCCAATTTCCCAGCTCGTTATTCTAAGTTCTCTCGTAAAAATTTAACGCCATTGTTTAGACAACACTTACATTACATACAACGCTTATGACTTTACGCAAATTTCCACTTACCGAAAATCAAATGTCTTTGTGGCTTGCACAATTGTCAGACCCTAACAGTGTTGCATACAATATGGTGCACTCTCTGGAATTGGATATTTCTTCGTACAAAGAAACGTTACAGAACAATCATGAGTCATTAATAACATGCTTTAACACGGCCTTTTTAGCAGTATTGTTAGAAAATCCGGCGTTGCGCTGTATTTATAGGCAAAACAGCAACACTGTAGAGCAAGTGGTTCAAAACCCCGATAATTTTGAAACTCCTTTTTATTCGATGGAGCTTGTATCGCTCGAAACGGAATGTGTTTGGCCACATTTACAACAACAAGCAGATCACATTTTTAATTTAGAAGAAGAATTACCTTGTAAAGGAATCCTATACCACAGTAAAAACGATAACGACAGGGTGGCATTACAAATTATTCTCCACCATATTGCCGGTGACTTTTTCTCCTGCGAATTGGTTTTTAATCAATTATTAATGCATTTAGACAAGCTATGTTCGATATTTAATGACTCTACGGCCTATCATAATTATTTGGAAGAACTTTTAAATCACTCCGATGATGCTTTCAAAAAATCTTTTTTTCATTATCAAAATGACGAATCCAATTACCGTTCTAGCGAAAGCAGTAAAATCGACCGCGGTTTCTGGCACGACTACTTAAATAATAGCGTGCCTTTAGAGCTACCACTCAATTTTATTCGCCCAAGTGTTCAAACATTTTTAGGCGATGAAATACAGACTCAATTTACAAAAGAAGAAATTATCGGAATCAAGCATGTAGCTAAAGCATTACACACAACACCCTACATTTTTTTATTCGGTCTATTTCAATGGTTGCTCAACCAATATAGCTGTCAACAGAACTTTCGTATTGCAACACCTGTTACCGCTAGAACTCAAAAAAATTATCGAAAATCCATTGGTTATTTTGTTAGTCCAATTGTCTTAAATTGCCATGTCGATAAATCGGCTTTGCTGATCGATTTTGTGGCCGATGTCCAGAACAATCTTAGCAAAACGTTAGAGCATCAACGTTATCCTTTACGACGAATCATTAAAGACTGTATTGAAACCGGTGTAGTAGAGCAAACTTCAGATCGAACACCATTGTTCCAACACATGTTTACCTATTCAAGAATTCAACGTCACTCCCACAGAAATAAGGTTAAAAAACACCTTCTTTCACAACAGCGGGGTAGCGCCCATGAATTAAACCTTATGGTGGTAGAAGATCGATACGGAATCGAGCCACTATTGGAAATGCGCTGGCGTTTTAACGAAGCGCTCTATCACAGTAAATTCGTAAAAGAACTTTCAGATCAATATCGTTGTTTTATTAACACACTTATTGCGTTACCAGAGCAATCACTGTTACGTACTCGGCTTGCAGATATTACGGTTCCGGAAAAATTTTTATCGATTATTAAAGCGTCTGAAATTTCGTTCAAAGGTGCACATGCGTTAAACGATTGGTTAACGATATGCTTAAACAGTCGTAACAACCTTGCAATTAAGACCGCTAACCAAGTATTTTCATACCAAGAGTTATTTTTTAATGCGCACGCCTATGCGCAAAAAATCAGCAAATTCGCTAACAAACCAACCATTGTTGGTATTTGTTTAGAACGCTCACCTGAAGCAATTTTCGCTATGCTCGGCGCATGGCTACAGGGTGTACCATACCTATGTTTTGATCGGTCACTACCCAAACAACGCCTTGAATTACTGATAAACCAAGTTAAACCCGATGTTTTATGGCTTGATCAAGCTGTATCAGAACTACCAAAAATTCAGGGCGTTGACATAATTCATGTTAACGAGCTTGAAGACATATCAAATCCAGACATTAGCTTTGAACAACTGGTTACTAGTGCACAGGCTCAAGACGATTTCGTTGCCTATAAGATATTTACTTCGGGCACAACTGGCCTACCAAAGCTTATTTCCGTGTTACAGAGCAACCTATCGAATTACGTAAACAGTATCGCTCACGCCAATTTATTACCCGAAGGTAACAACAGCACACTATTATCACTAACCTCATTTGCCACCGATCTTGGTCACACGGCTTTATTCGGCGCTTTATTAACCGGTAGAACCTATGTATTGCTTAATGACGAACAATGCAAAGATCCTAATTTTCTACAGGATTATCTGTCAATAAATCCGGTTGATGCCCTAAAAATTACACCGTCGTTTTTTTCCGCGTTGAGTGACGGCGTGCCCAACATTACACCCAAACAACGCTTAATTTTTGGTGGTGAAAAGCTCACAGCTAATATCGTAAATACAGTTCTCGCAAACGAAAGCGATTCAAGCCCGCATGTGTTTAACCATTACGGTCCCAGCGAAAGCACCGTAGGTATTGTATGTGGCGAAATAACAAAAAATACTCGCTTAGATGAAATTCCTTTGGGTAGGGCGCTCAAAACCAGTAGTCTTGCCGTCGTTGATGCTGAGTTAAATGCGGTACCCAAAGGCGTAGTAGGTGAGCTTTTAATTGCAGGTGCTACGCTGAGTTTAGGTTACGACGATAAAACACTCAATAAAGGCAGATTTATTGAGCACCCCTTAATCGGTCGTTGTTATCGCAGCGGCGATGTGGTCAAAATTGATCACAACGACAATTTAATATTTATAGGACGAATTGATCGCCAAATAAAAATTCGTGGTCACAGAATTGAGCTCGACGAAATTGACGCAGTCCTATTGAAATGGGATGAGATTAAGCACGTTACTTCAGCGCCCAGAGAAGGCATAAATACGACCATTGATACGTATATCAGTTTTAAAAATGCTGTCTCTTTAACCCAATTAAAAGATAAATTGCAGCGTATTGAGCGTTTCGTATCAAACGCTCTGCCCGAATACATGCTTCCCGGTTATTGGCGAATTGTCAGTGAGATTCCTCGTACTGCCAGTGGTAAATTGGATATTAACGCGGTTAAAACATTGTCATTTGTGGAAATTCCCTTTGGTCAGTGTTCTGATGATCCCAATAGCACCATAAAGTCAGATCTACACTCAGATGTTATCCCATCTAACGACCTAGTAGTAAAACACGCTGCAACAAAAAAAGAAGACACTGGTAAAAATGTATATACTCCCGATAAAAAAATTCATGAAAAAGCCGTACGCAACGTTGCCGATAAACTTCACGATATTTGGTGTGAAGTGTTACAAAAAGAATCTATAAAACATAACCAAGACTTTTTCTCGCTTGGTGGTGACTCTATTTTAAGCTTGCAGATTATTGCTAAAGCCCGTAAACAACACCTTAAAATAACACCTAAACAATTTTTCACCGGAAAATCCATTTCAGGCATTGCAGAATTAATTACCCCTAAAACCGATATTGAAGAAGTGTATGCCACTAAAGCTACTGAGTTAAATAACGCAAAAGAACCGAAAGTCAATCAAAAACAATATCCTTTAACGGCAATCCAGTCGTGGTTTTTTAATCAATTTCCAACGGGGGAAAACTTCTGGAATCAAAGTATTTTGATCTGTGATTTACCCGTAATTAGCTATGATCGTTTACGAGAATTTGTACGGCTCACACTAATAAAACATCCTCAACTTAGAGCGCGATTTGCCTGCGAAAACAACCGTTGGATTCAATTTTATGCCCCCGTTGAAGACTCACTTATTACTGCATCGGTACAAACATTATCAACAGAATATTGGCAAGACTCTTCTAATCAGCAATATCAAGGTTTTTTGACGGGATTTCAGGCCACAATGGATATTACCTACGGCCCGTTGTTTAAACTGCTGCAAGTAACAGACGGCAATGAGCAATCTAAAATTCTGTTCACTGCGCATCACCTTGTTATTGATGGCGTTTCTTGGCGAATTCTCTTAGAAGAATTTGACGAATTTTTCTTTACGGATAAATCTACATCACACATAAACAACGTGGTGGATAATACATTTAATGATTGGCTAACCGAAGTTCAAACACGATCTACCATGCTGCAAAAACTTCCAAATCACTGGAACCCGGTTTTACACACGCTAACCAATACACAAACGGTAACTAGATCGTTAGTTGCCGATGCTCGGGATTATCAGCAAGTATTTAGTGAAGATTTTCTACTTTCTACAAAACTTCCTGAGCGGTTAACAGTAAAACATTATTTGTTAGCCAGTCTCAGTAAAGCTTTAACGCTCTGGTTTGATGACAACCCAGAATTAAAAAAATCATTCACATTCAATAATTACACCGTTATTGAATGTGAAAATCATGGACGAGAATCAACACACAACGATATAGATTTAAGTTCTACCGTTGGTTGGTTTACCTGCCGATATCCAGTGCTGGTACCGGTTAACACAACCGATTCTAATCCGCTTATCGAGCAAACGAAATTAAACTTACCTTCAAATAACGATGCTATTGATTATGGAATTTGGCGCTATTTGCATGCTAATAGTACACACTGGAATCACACACCGTTAAATCATCAAGAACCTTTTATGGTAGTTAACTACCTGGGCAAATTTATATCGCAGCCGGCTGGCCGAAATTACCAAATTATAGATCCGCTCAGTAACACATTAGAAGGTGCCGCGCTACACAACAGTCGCGCTAACACTTCGTTACGCGCACAACAACTGGATCTTAATTTGGTCTCGCGAGAAGACGGTTTACAGGTTCATTGGAGCTACAATCCGGCAATTTTTAGCGAAGTACAAATTATTGCGTTATCTCAATTATTTAAAGGTTCGTTAAATGAATTCAAACAGTTTATTGAAAACAACCTAGACGACCAACCTCAAGCGGCTGATTTTCATCTAACCGACGACGAGTTTTCTAGTTTACTAGAAGACCTTTAAAAATTATCTAACTTAATTAATCTCATGACAGAATCTAAAGACTCAAATAGCAAAGCTAAAAATATAGAATCAATATATCCCTTGTCGCCAATGCAAGAAGGGTTGCTGTTTCATAGCTTAATGAACCCAGGTACAGGTATCTATTTGCTACAGTACCGTCATGTGATGGAGATAGATAATCTTAATATTGAGGCTTTTATTCAAGCATGGGATTTCGTGTTCCAAAAACATGAACTGCTGCGCACGTCGTTTGTTTGGAAAAATCAAAAACAACCGCTACAAGTTGTTCATAAGACTATTAATTCTCCCGTTGAAATTTTAGACTGGCAACATCTTAATGAAACCAACCAGCGTGAAGCTCTGGATGAACTCTTAAAATCTGAACGTGAGACGGGCTTTGAATTTACAAAAGCCCCGTTGATGCGCGTAAAGCTGATTAAACTAAGCAGTAATAAATATCAATTTTTACGCAGTTATCATCATATTTTAATGGATGCTTGGTGCTTTTCATTAATTATGATGGATTTTTTATCGGCTTATCGAGACATTATTTCTGGCCGGGTTAATACACCAACTATTCATAAACCCGTACCTTACTCAAAATTTATTCAATGGTTGCAACGACAAGATAAGGACAAAGGCCTAACTTTTTGGCGCGATTGCCTTGCAGGTTTTGATCAGCCAACGTTTGTGCCCTTATTAACTTCTAACGCAAACGATAAAAGCAATGCAGTAGAAGATTTGGTGACGATCTTAGATGAACACACCACCGATACTCTTAATCGAGCAGCTTCTAGCGCGCAGGTTACGCTCAATACATTAATTCAAGGGGCTTGGTCGTTATTATTGAGTCGCTATTCACAAACCTCCGATATAGTGTTTGGAGTAACAGTAGCAGGGCGCCCGGCAAGTCTTCCAGACATGTCGGATGTCGTTGGCCTATTTATCAATACTATTCCACTAAGAGTGAATGTAAACTCAAATAGCGAATTAACATCATGGTTAAAAAATCTATTCGAGGATAATTTATTAATTCGTGAATACGAACAGATTCCCCTAGCAGACATTCAAAAAATCAGTGAAATTGACTCCGCAAGAGGTCTGTTTGATACCTTATTTGTTTTTGAAAACGCGCCTTTTGATGCCGGTTTAAAACAGGAGAATCTCGAATTTTTGGTTAGCGAGGCAACCAATCGCACCCACACAAATTATCCTTATACCGTTGTCGTTATTCCCGGTAAAACCGTACATTTACAACTGAGCATTCACAGTGAACGCGTCGATAAAGACATTGCTCAACGAATGCTTCAGCAATTTTCTCGTCTTGTGTGTTCTATTGCGCAACACATTTGCAGCGAAGATATAATTACTCTGGGCGAAATTCCGTTGTTAAATGCGCAAGAAATTTATGCATTAACACAAGGGTTAAACGCACATTCTGCCGATTTAATCGACAAAAAGTCTTTAGAATACGGTTATTTACAACGCGTCCAAGAACAGGTTTTAAGCAAGAGCAAAGAAACACTGCTGATTCACAACGGCAATTCGTACAGCTACGAGTATATCGACAAGCAATCCAGTAAAATCGCACACTCCATTTTCGCGGCGAACTTACCGCCGGAAAGTGTTATTGCGGTATTGGGCAAGCGCAGCGCAGACTATTTAAGCACAATATTAGGAATACTAAAGGCAGGCTGTGCTTTTTTACCGCTCGATCCCGCGCATCCTAAACAGCGTCATTGCGATATATTAACCGAGGCGCAACCTGCTGCATTAATTTTGTTGGATGAGAACCGGTCATTTACAACAGCCGATTTTTCGTCATCGACTGTTACATTTAGCCAATGGCACTTCTCACATTTGCAGCAACGTAATCTGAACTCTTCGGAGCCTTTAATACTGCCGAGCCTAAAAGGCAATAATTTAGCCTATGTTATTTACACCTCGGGATCTACCGGTAAACCCAAAGGCGTTTTAATTGAGCATAAAGGTATGCTTAATAATATGCTGGGGAAATTGCCCGAATTACAACTAGATTCATCAGACGTTATCGCCCAAACAGCGTCCCAAGCCTTTGATATTTCGGTGTGGCAATTACTCACGGCACCCATTCTCGGTGCTAAGATTTGTATTGTTGATGACGAAGATGTACGCAATCCATCGGCGTTAACCGCAATTGTTGAAAAGCAAAAAATAACCATTTTAGAAATTGTACCGGCGTTAATCCAATCGTTACTCGATCAACCGAGTAACGCGTTACAATCCTTGTGCTGGGTAATGTCAACCGGCGAAGCGCTATCGCCGGAACTTGCAAAAAAATGGCTGCGTAAATACCCACAAATTCCTCTCATGAATGCTTATGGGCCTGCGGAATGCTCTGACGACGTTGCGTTTTATCCCCTTAAAACCATTAGTGATGCAGAATTTAATCCGTTACCCATCGGTCGGGCTACCGCAAATTTAGAGCTTTATGTTTTAGACAGTCATTTACAACCGGTACCGGTCGGTGCGGTGGGAGAAATTTATGTGGCCGGTATTGGTGTTGGCCGAGGTTATCACCGTCGCGCCGATTTGACCGAACAAAGTTTTTTGTTAAATCCCTTTAAAAATTCCAGCACTTATATTTATCGCACGGGTGATTTAGGTTCGTATAACTGTCAAGGAGTAATCAGTTATCACGGTCGTATCGATGGGCAGGTAAAAATTCGTGGATTTCGAATTGAAGTTGGTGAAATAGAAAACTGTATTGAGGCGCTACCAGACTGTGAGCGCGCGTTGGTTATTGTTGAAGGTTGTAACGATACCAAACGCTTGGTTGCCTATGTACAACATAAAAGCGCCAATGCCTCAAATCTTAAACAGTGGACAAGCGAAAAACTACCCAGCTATATGGTGCCGAGCACGTTTATTGTTCTCGATAAAATGCCATTGAACGCCAATGGTAAAATTGATAAAAAAGCTCTGCCAAAGCCCGATAATATAACGCATGAAATTATCGCTCCTAATACAGAACAAGAGCAGCTTCTCCACCAAATTTGGTGCGATGTACTTGGAATAACTCAATTTGGCGTCACCGACAATTTCTTTGAATTGGGCGGTCATTCCCTTTTAGCAACGCAAATTACCGCACGCGCTTGTAAACAGTTGCAACGCGATGTTGATCTAAAATGTATTTTCCAAAACCCAACCATACGCGGCTTCCTTGACACGCTAGACAGTGATAACACCGGTACCGTAGATTATAAAACGTCAATTCAACCCATAAAAAATCGAACACAACTTCCGTTATCGTTTAACCAGCAACGATTGTGGTTTTTATATCAACTCGATAAAAGCAACGCGTCGCTGGCATCCTACAATATGCCTTCTGCCGTTAAATTAACGGGACACTTAGATACAAACCTATTGTTAAAAGCCGTTCGATTTATTGTTGACCGTCACGAAGTACTAAGACTTAATTTCGCGGAAGATGATCAAGGTCATGCCTACGCCTTTGATGCCAAACATAACGTAACCGATATTCATCCTATAGAAATAACGAACAACACCGTATTAAATGAATTAAAACACTTTGCCAATACTCCGTTTAACCTAGAGCACGATGCTTTATTTGCGGTTAAGCTATATTCAATTTCAGAAGATGAATCCATTTTGGCGGTGGTACTTCACCACATTATTGCCGATGGTTGGTCGGTACGAATTTTATTAAATGAGTTGTCTCAAGCCTACCGCGCCTTAATTGAGAACCGTGACATTAATTTAAATACCGTCATTAAACCTCTTAGCATTCAATACAGTGATTATGCACAGTGGGCCAACTCAACGTTTACCGACGATGTATTAACGCAACAAGTTCAATATTGGCAGAATGAAATTGGTGGTGAACAACCTTTATTAAATTTGCCTCTAGATAAACCACGGCCCAATAAACAAAGTTATCGTGGTCAACGTGTGCATTTTGATTTTCATAAGATAGGTGAAAAATCTTTAAGCACACTATGCTCGGACCTAAATAGTAAAGGCGCCAACGTTACCATTTTTAATCTGTTGCTATCAGCCTACCAGTGGTTATTACACGGCTTAACTGGGCAATCGGATATTCGTATTGGTATTCCCGTTGCAGAACGTCAACATTGGCAAACTCAAGATTTAATCGGCTTTTTTATTAATACGCAGGTCATTAAAAGCGAGCTAAACGATATTACCGATATTCGCAATTGGTTGCTAACAACCAACCAAAAACTTAACCAAGCTCGGCAACATCAAGATGTACCCTTTGAAAAGTTAGTTGATGCCATTAATCCAGAACGGCAACAAAGCTTCTCGCCTATATTTCAAGCCATGCTTAATGTTATGCATGGCAATGCTCTGCAAGAGTTTTCGCTACCAGGATTAGCGGTTGAAGCGGTTGATCTTTTACCAGAAACCGCGATGTTTGATATTACCCTGGATGTGCATGTACTCGAAAACTCAATGAAGGGTTCTATTGAATATGCTAGTGATCTGTTTAATCGATCAACGATAGAACAATTTATAAATGCATTTGAAAAAATATTGCATGATTTTATCCGCGATATCGACCAACCACTTTCGACCGTCAGTTTAATTGAGTTCGATGCCACCAAAGTAATTTCTCCGACCACACTCAATATCGATTTTAACCGAACATGGTTACATAGATTTAACGACCAGTTACACGCCCATGGTGATCAAACCCTGTTAATAGATTGCCAAGAACATTCTACTCATCACTACACCTACAACGAACTAAATCAACGAGCGGAATTTCTTTGCCAGGGAATTCTAGCCACACATTCCGGTGAGAATCAGCTACAAGGTTGTGTTGTTGCGCTGTTGAGTGAGCGTAACGTCGATTTTTTTGTACAGGTATTATCTTGTTTTAAATTGGGTGCAGCTTACTTACCCTTAGATCCAAAACATCCAAGTTCACGACATCTACAAATTATTAAGGCAGGTCAGTTACGTCATATACTCATACAGACTGATGAACAACACGATGCGTTGTTGTATGCCTTATCAAAGGATTCGACGGTAAACGTATCTGATATTACGCTCCTGCAACAACCGAAGTTGTCGATTGCTCAAGCTGGTACCAGCGATTTTTACGAATCTGTTAATTATTATAAAAATTCGGACGATTTAGCCTATGTAATTTTCACCTCGGGCTCTACCGGAGAACCCAAGGGGGCTTGTGTTACAGAAGCGGGCATGTTGAACAACATACTGTCTAAGGCTCCAGAACTCAATTTAGATGAAAGCAGCGTAATTGCTCAAACAGCTTCGCAATCGTTTGATATTTCTGTGTGGCAGCTATTAACGTCGGCAATAATTGGGGCAAAGGTATGCATATTGGGCGATGGTGTCAGTCAAAACCCCGACCGATTTATACCCGAAATCGACAATAATCGTATATCGATTGTGGAATGGGTACCCAGTCTTATTCACGCTGTTTTAACCACAGTTGAGTCAACAACAGATTCTGCTTTTAAAGAAATTATTCGCCAAAATATTCGTTATTGTTTACCCACAGGTGAAGCGCTTTCTTTACATTTAGCTCAGCAATGGTTTAAACATTTCAGTGAAATACCGTTAATAAATGCCTACGGCCCCGCTGAATGCGCAGACGATGTGGCCACGGCAAAAATTACACCTAATACATTAACTCAATACCAACAACTCGGCCTTATGCCCATTGGCCGCGCCACCGCCAACAATCAGGTACATATTTTAGATACGTTCTTAAACCCGGTACCCAATGGCGTGATTGGTGAAATTTGTGTTTCGGGTATTGGTGTAGGTAAGGGCTATTTAAATAATAAAGAACTTACTCAAAAGAGCTTTGTTGATAATCCTTGGCCAATCGATACCTGCCTAAACCAAAGTAAATTGTATTTAACGGGTGACCTTGGCCGTATGAACGCCTTTGGAGAAATAGAATATGTAGGCCGAAAAGATTTTCAAATTAAACTCAGAGGTTATCGTATAGAGCTCGGTGAAATTGAATATCAATTAGAGCTACTCGATAAGGTAACTCAAGCCGTTGCCTGTGTTAAATCGTCAGAGGTAGGTGAAACTAATCACCAGCAACTTATTGCCTATGTTGTGTGCGATTCGATTAATTTAAGTGATTACGCAAACAACGGCGATTTATCGCTCGACAAAGATTCAAATGCGCTTTACGGCACGGTTATCGACGAGTTAACGTTTCAATGGCGCAACCATTTATTGCAATCTCTACCGGAATATATGGTACCCAACCAGTTTATTGTGTTGGCTGATTTACCGCACAATGCCAACGGCAAGGTCGATCGTAAACAATTACCAGAACCCAATTGGAAAACATCCGACAATTTGGTTCCAGCCAATAACCACATTGAAGCAACGCTTTTAAGTGCTTGGCAGCAACTTTTAAATCGCCAAGACTTTGGTATCACCGATAACTTTTTTGCGTTGGGTGGCGATTCTATTCAGTGTTTGCAATTAACGGCAAAACTAAAAGAATTGGGATTAAAAATTACGCCTTCGCAAGTATTCGAACACCAAACCATTTGTCGTTTAGCAAAACATGTTGAGATTATTAAAGAGGTTCAAAACAATTACGAACCCATACACGGCTCTGTAAAAATAAGTCCTATTCAATACGATTTTATTCAGCAGAAACAGCCTAACAGTCATCATTGGAACATGGCTGTTGCCCTTGAATTTACCGATAATTTTTCAATACCCGATATGCAAGATGCTTTGCACGATCTGGCAATATATCACGATATGTTACGGGTTGTTTACGACGATAAATCTCAGTGGCAATTTGTGCGCACGGTAGAAGATTACGCAAACACTAGCGTCTTAGAAGTCTTTGCTATCGAGCCAAACACAAACGGCATTTCGGTAGATCAAGCCATCAATCATATTCTCGACCAACAACACGCCTCGTTAAACTTGTGCGAGGGCAGGGTGTTTAAATGTATTTACCTACAAACACCGGATGCATTTAATAATCAGCTGATTTTTATTGCCCACCATTGGTTAGTAGATGCGATTTCTTGGCGTATTTTAATTGAAGATTTTTATCAAATTTACAGCGCACGATTGCAAGCACGCAGCAATAATACGCAATACACAATCGAACAAACGCTTCCGGCAAAATCGGCGAGCTACCAAGAATGGGTAAACGTACTTTCTAGTAAGTCTTCTAATCTTGACTATTGGCAGATCCTTAAAAAACGCTCAGCAAACATAGGAATATCCGATAATTTCGCCGATCTTTTACCAGTACAAGTACCCAACACTCAATTAAGCACAGAACAGCTTCGTAACATGCTTACATTTAGTGTGCAAAAAGAGGTGGTTTATGAGTTGGACAAAAACACAACCCAGTTGCTATTAGAAAAAGGTTTAAGCGCCTACGGGTTACAAGTACAAGATATTTTGTTAACAGCACTGGCGTTAACCTTAAATAAAGACCAGCAATTGTGGATAGAATTAGAATCCCATGGTCGGCAAGACCTGTGTACCGAGCACGGCGATATTTTGGATATCAGCCGTACCGTCGGTTGGTTTACCCGGGTGTTTCCGGTAGTAATTACTCTGGGCGAGAATATCAGCACAGAAAAACATCATCTCGATCAGCTTATAAAGTCGACGAAAGAAAACCTAAGAACCGCTAATAACCAAAGCTTAGATTATTCTTTAGGATATTTACACGGACAACTTACTGATTTTCCGCGTCCCAAAGTCACGTTTAATTACTACGGCAATCTTGATTTGGATAGCGATGCAAATGCGGCAAACCAAGAACACGTAAAACCAAATTTAACCGCAACAACGGGTAAATTATTTGACGACCAAAACTACGCAAGCTCGTGGTTAGAATTAAACATTGAAGTTAAAAATAGTATTTTGCAACTACGCTGGCGTTACAGCCAAGCCTTGTTGTCCGATAGGGATATTGAGAACACATTATGTGTCTTTGATCGCAATTTACGTGCAATTATCGAGCATTGTTGTCACGCACTGCCTACAAAAACTCCTTCCGATTTTCCGTTGCTGCGTGCCACTCAAGCAGATTTAGATGAGCTTTCAGAAAAGGTTACGTGGCAAGATATTCAAGATATCTACCCGTTATCGCCCGTACAATCGGGTATTTATTTACACACGTTACTAGAGAAACGTGCCGCCGTTTATGTTGATCAAGTGTGTGTCGATATTCAAGGTAATCTTAATCTCGATTTATTCCAACAAAGTTGGGATCTCGTGTTTAATCGTCACGATATATTACGTAGCGCCTTTATTCAGTTGCACGATGGTAAACCCGTGCATCTAGTCTATAACTCGGTTGCCTTAAATATTAAGCTCACCGATTTGGAGCACCACTCAGAAGCAAGCTCAAGTCTCTATTTGAATACACTTAAAAATAACGACATTAATACCCAGTTCGATTTGTCAAGTGCGCCTGTAATGCGTTTACATTTGGTTAAAACCGCTGCGTGTAGTTACAAATTAATTTGGACACATCATCACGTACAATTGGATGGTTGGTGCGCGATGCAACTGATAACCGAAGTGCTGAATACTTATCGTTGTTTATTACAATCAAACGATAACAGTGGTTATGTTCAATTATTAAGTCAACCGGCGACAAGTTTTAAAGAATACATTCGCTGGATAAACTCACGACGAAATACAGATGATCACTATTGGCGGGAGCAATTAGGAGCTATTTCTCGCTCAACAAGTTTGCCTTTAACCACTAAAAAAATAACGGTACAAGAATCTCAACCATCGGCTGATGAATTAAAACATGCAACGAACGCAAACGACTCTGCCTTTGCCTGTCATGAAACGGTTTTACCTAAAAATTGGGTAAAAACCATAGAGGCCTTTGCGGCGGAAAATCATCTAACGTTAAATACTCTCTATCAAAGTGCTTGGGCCTTGTTATTGGCATATTTTGATCGCCAAGAAAGTTTAAACACAGAAGACGATACCCCCTGGCAGGTGGTTTTGGGCTTAACCACAGCCGGTCGACCGGCAGAACTTAGTCAGGTTGATACAATTATTGGTATGTTTATTAATACCTTACCAATGGTCTTGCAATGGCAAGGTAACGAGGCCGTGGGCCAATGGTTGACATATATTCAAGATCAAAATGTGCGGCTGCGAGAGCATGAACACTCGTCTTTGGCCAACATTCAAAAATTGTCTGCCGTAGCCCATGGTCAACCGTTGTTTGAAAATTTAATGGTGTTTGAGAATTTTCCAACGTCGGAATTTAATGCTAACGACATAAACTTATCACTAGAAGTTGAAAGCAGTCGTGAATTTACGCATTATCCAATTACCTTCACGGTAGCCCCCGGTAATGCCGAAAACACCAAATTGCATTGGTTATACAAAACGGATATCTACAATGCTTTAGGCGTACAAAAAATCAGTGACCTGTATGTACATTTATTACAGCAAATCGTAAGCTCGGCGCAAAAACCTCTGGCTGATATAAATTTTGTGACCGATAAAGACCTCAATATATGGCAAGGTTACAACAATACCCATAACCCATGGCTAGAAAAAAATCCTGCGCATAAACCGGCATTAAATTTTGTCGATTTTTTTGAGACCAAGGCCTTGGCTCAACCTAACAACATTGCCATTACCGACAATACATCAAATTCCGAGATAATAACTTACCAAACACTGTCTCGGCGTTCGGCAAAATTGGCTAAATTAATTGGCGATAAAATAGGCCCGACTGACACACAAAAAATAGTTGCCGTTTGTTTACCGCGCGAATCCAGTTTGATTTGTGCGCTATTGGCTGTGTTAAAATCCGGACACATTTATCTACCTATTGATCCCGATCAGCCTTCGGCAAGAAGAGCGTTAATTCTTGAATCTGCACAAGCAGACATCATAATAACCAACGAATTTTTTGCGCCGTCGTTTGAAGATCAATTTGCTTCAAATATACTCTTATACGATGAGGCCTTAATAGATGCTGAAAAAATACTTACTATTAATGGTTCATCAATCGCAACAGATTGTGCACACAATACCAACAAACCATTAGCCTACATTCTTTATACGTCTGGCTCTACGGGTAAACCCAAAGGCGTTAGTATTAGTCATTTAGCGCTGTGTAATTTCTTGTTGGATATGGGCAAGCGCTTTAACGTTAGCAATACAACCAAATCCCTTGCAATTACCACCTTGGGTTTTGATATATCGGGCTTAGAAATATGGCTGCCGCTTATGCACGGCGGTGAAGTGGTACTGGCCGATGATGCTCAACGTAAACAACCAGTTGATATTATTGCTTTAATTAAAGCTCACCAATGCAATTTAATACAGGCCACACCGGCAACCTGGTCTGCGTTATTTGCAACCGGTGAACTCTCTAATTTAGCACCGTTTACCTTGCTCTGTGGTGGCGAAGCGTTAATACCCGAATTAGGTAAAAAACTTACTCGTGCATTGCCTGCGAACAGTTCTATTTATAACGTGTATGGGCCAACAGAAACGACCATCTGGTCTACGTCACAAGCTTTATCTGAAAAATGGCAATACACCGGGCCAAGCGGCACAACCATTATTGGCGAGCCCATCGCTAACACACAGTGCTATCTGCTTGATGAACACTTAAAACCCGTACCCGTGGGTTGCGTGGGTAATTTATACATTGCCGGCGATGGCGTGGGTGAAGGGTATTACTTACGTGACGATTTAACACGCAACGCATTTGTACCTAACAATACCCAAAATTTATCGCAGCATCGCTCGAATATTATGTATAAAACCGGTGATCTTGCACGTTTGATTACCAGCAACAATTGCACCAGCGGATACGTTCTAGACTTTATGGGCCGGGGTGATTTTCAAGTAAAAATACGAGGACACCGCATAGAATTGTGTGAAATCGAAAACGTATTATTGATGAATGACGATGTTGAGCAGGTCACGGTGATAGTGCAGGGTGACCAACCCTCAGAACGCTTGGTCGCTTTCTTTACCACGTTAAGTAACAATTCCCGCGGCCCGCAAGATCATAAAGATGATACGTCACTAATACGTCAATTAAGTGAATTATCAAAAACTCATTTGCCACACTATATGCAGCCAAGCGTGTTTACGCGTTTAGATAAGATGCCATTAAATGCTAACGGTAAAATTGACCGCAAGGCACTACCCAAGGCCGAAATAAAACCTACATTTTTAGCTTCTAACGTTATTGCACCCAAAACAAATACCGAGTTTATTCTGTATGACTTGTGGCGAGATCTACTCTTCGCAGACATGAACGAGTTATCGATACCTGAATTTGGTATTACGGATAACTTTTTTCAGCTAGGCGGCCACTCATTAATTGCCATGCAATTACAAGCAAAAGTAAATCACACCTTCGGCGTTAAAATTGACCTTGCCGATTTATTTGAAGAACCAACCATTCAGCATCTTGCTTGTACGGTAGAAATCCTACAAACAAAACAAGCTGGTGACTTGGATATTATGGACCAATTACTTTCGGAGCTTGAATAAATCATGACTCAAAAAAGCTCACTTCAAGCAAATGTATCGAATAATTTTTCAATACAAAACACCACAGATTGGCAAAAGAAATGTTTGTTAGCACAACGCCTGCAATCGTTACCTAATGAAAAGCAACAAGTATTTCGAGCAAAATTGGCAGAGCAGGGCATTAATTCTTGGCAGCTACCAATTGTTGGTAATTCCGCCAACACACAGCTTAACATTCCCTTAAGTGCTGCACAGTCGAGCTTGTGGTTTATACAAACACTTGCCGACGAAGACGGTTCACAATTCCTAAGAACCTCATACAATTTAAATTCTAATTTATTGATTAAAGGTGATTTAAATCTTGAGATTTTTAAACGTGCTTTAGAATTGTTTTTTATTGAAAATGAAATTTTCTACACAATTTACCTGAGAGATACCGAAACCGGTAAGCCCATTCAAACACTATTACCCAATCCCGAATCAGTTTTCAATGAGGTTTGGCACTTTCAACGCATTGATTATGCCTATGAAGAAAATCAACAACGTGTAAACGATATTATCAACAAGCAGAAATTAATCCCTTTTGAATTATCATCCAAAGCGCCAATTGCGTTTTTTCTAAACCAATTTAATTGCTCAACCTGGATGTTCTCGATTACCGTGCATCACATTGCTTTTGACGCTTGGTCTGAAGGAATTATGATAGGGCGCTTGTGTGAAATTTACGATCAACTTTTGCAGAACACTGCTAATACACCCGAACAAAATACTCAGGTTTTAGCCAAGAACATACCCGAGAATACAAACACAGAATTACCCACGTACAAAGATTACGCAATTTGGCAAGAACAGTGGTTAGCCGGAAGTGATGCGCAACTTCAGTTAGACTACTGGCAAAAACACCTACAAAACTGCCAATTATCCTTACCTTTACCTAGAGATTTTGCGCCGTCGAATAATCTTAGCGATTCCGATATTTTTGAAGTCGACGTAACCCTATCAAAACAGTTTTTCGAGAAACTCACGCATATTACTCAGCAACACAACGCCACACCCTACCACTGGTTGTTAACTGCGTTTAAATGGTTGTTATGCAAATACACCAACAGCTACGATATTAACGTGGGCACCTCGGTGGCTTTACGTGATAGGCCAGAACTGCAAAACCTTGTGGGCATGTTTGTTAACACACTGGTATTGCGTGATCAATTTACTCACGACAGTCCATTTTTAACATCCCTTAATAGCGTTAAAAACACTGTTAAAAACGCATACGATTACAAAGAATATCCGTTTTATCGTTTACTCGATGCACTCAATATCGATCGTGCTTCTACTTACCACTCATTGTTTCAAGTACTGTTTGTCTACGTTGATTTGCCGTCTTCAGAATTACCGTCTATTCATGGCGCATCACTAACACCCATACTCAGCAAAACCCAAGAAGCGCGTTTTGAATTAACGTTGCGCGTAGAAGAACTTATTAACGGAGACGTAAAATTACGTTTAGAATTTGATCCCAAACTCTATCGCGAATCGACTGTTACGCAAATGCTTGTTGATTATGAAGCGCTATTACTTCAACTCAACAATGATATAGACCTGAATTTACAGAACTGGCTACCACCGTCCGTTATTAACCAATACAAGTCATCAAACACAAGATTTAACAACGTAAAAGCAATTAGCAACAATTCTGAAATTGCCAATAACGGTATTTCATCGGCATTTAATGCTTATCATCATTGGGTTCACCAAACACCCAGCGCACCTGCATTAATTTGGCAAGATGAAGCGGAGCAAACAATATTCACTTACGCAGAGTTCGATCAACAAGCGAATTTATTGGCCGGTGTGTTACAGCAACAAGGTATTAACCAAAACGACTGCATAGCATTCGTTAGTGATCGTGCTTATTGGCAAATTATTGCCGTTATTGCAGCGTGGAAGTTAGGTGCAAGTTACGTTGCGCTCGATGCCCAGTGGCCCAATCGTAGAATTAACGAGCTTTTAGCCATTATTAAACCAAAATGCGTCTTGCACAACTGTAATACAGACTGCCATTATTTTAACGATGATAATACGGGTTACGTTGCCGACATTTCTATTGCCTTAGAAAACGATATACTCGCCATTGAAAAGTTATCAAAACAGTTCAACAGTAACGCTTCAGCTAATATTTTAACATTTCCCCCAAATTTATCGGTTGCTTATTATATTTTTACCTCCGGTTCAACTGGTAAGCCTAAAGCTGTCGCCATTAGTCACAGGGCATTGTCAACCTATACTAGCGCCATTAACAACGCGTTAAATTTGCCCAATAGCAGTCAATTAACCAGTGTCTCTTCTTTAGCAACCGACCTCGGTCATACCGCCGTATTTGGTGCATTACTTAATGGGCATTGTTTGCGGTGGTTTGCCACGGATCTTATTAACGACCCAATGCTGTTGGCCAAGAAGTTACAACAAAACCCGGTAGACGTTATTAAATTAACACCATCGCACGTTAAAGCGTTTACACCGGTTCTTGAGTTAATGTCGCCAAGCTACTACTGGGTATGCGGTGGTGAGTCATTATCGGCAGACACCGCCGAAACGCTGTTAAAAATAAACCCACAATGCCAATTAATTAACCATTATGGCCCCACAGAAACAACCGTTGGCGCTTTGATTAATTTTGTAACACTCAACGATATTGCTCGCTATCGATCCCAAGGCTGCATTGATATTGGTAAACCACTCAAGGGATATCGGGCGTTGATTTTAAACGAGTATAATCAGCTCACCGTACCGGGCTGTATTGGCGAATTGGCAATTGCCGGTGACGCCTTGGCAGATGGATATCACGATGACCCTACAGCAACCGATCACAGTTTTATCGAAGTTGACATTTTGGGTGAACACCTTCGCGTGTATAAAACCTCTGATCAAGTACGTATAAATAAGCTGGGTAACATTGAATATATTGGCCGCAACGATAATCAGGTGAAAATACGCGGTAATCGTGTAGAACTGAATGAAATCGAACAGAAGCTAGAAGCTTTTGAAGGAATATCAAACGCCGTAGCATTATTCATCGGTAACGTTGATGATCAACCAGTCAATCGCTTGGTTGCGTTTATCACCGGGGAAATCTCTCAAAAACAAAATACTGAAAAATACATCGAACAGATTACTCAATCGTTAGAGCAACAACTACCAAATTATGCGGTGCCTGAGACATTACGAATTTTAGAGCAATTTCCGCTCTTAGCTAGCGGCAAAATTGATCGTAAAAAACTTATCAACGATTATCTTGAATCTTCTCAAAAATTAAACAATGTTCAGCAAAACATTCTCGATAACAACGGCAAACAAAACGCTATTGTGACTGCCGTTGTGGTTACTGAAGACCAACAGCAACTTTTATCGATTTGGCGTAAAGTTCTGCAACGGGACGATCTAACCATTCACGATGATTTTTTCCGCGTGGGCGGCGATTCTATTTTAAGCCTACAGGTTATTGCTCTGGCGAGAAAATCGGGAATAAAGCTAACGCCGAAAGAATTTTTTAAGAAAAAATCGATTTCAAAACTACTGCCCAATAATCCTAGCGATGATGTTAATAGCAAAGATTTAACAGTAAGTGAAGGTGTTGTTAAGAAGAACGGTTTTGAAAAAATTGATTCTGAAAAAACAGCTACTGACATAAGTATTGTCGAAAAAGATTTAAATTCATTTCCGTTATCACTCTCACAAGAGAGAATCGCCTGGTTAGAAGATTTTAACGGCGGTGACAACAGCTATCACCTTAATGTGGCTTTATGCTTTGCACAAAAAATTAATCAGCAAGCAATTGAGCGCACACTTAAACACCTTATCTTTGAGCACGAATCCTTTCGCATGGGATTTAAACAATCGGCCGGACAATATCGCGCCTTCGTTATTGACGGTTTTACCGCAGTCAATCATTTTTCGATCGAAATATTACCCTCAATAGACACGGCAAAAATCTGGACTGAACACGGCTTTTGTCTTGACCAACCACCTTTATTAAGAGCGGCGATTATTGAACAACAAGACGAGTCAATTTTGTTGCTCAAGCTTCATCACATTATTACCGACGGTTGGTCTATGCGTTTGTTTACCGAACAAGCCATTGCGCATTACACACATTACTGTGAAGATAAGAATACACAAAACAATGAATGGATTAGCGAATTACCAGCGGACAATGTAAAAGCAGCTCGTGTTCAGTATTCCGACTACGCAATCTGGCAAAGGCAGCAATCGTTTAGTGACGACATCCATTTTTGGCAATCTTTTTTAGCAACAACGCCTTCTTATTTAAATTTACCCAATGACACATCGGTAACCGGCACACCCAATCTTAGTGATGCAAGACATCATAGTGGTTTATTTACCGCGCAACTTTCTAACGATTTGTGTCGCCAGCTCGATGAGTATTTATTGACTCAAACTCAAGGCTTAACGGCGTCTAATTTATTGTTATCGAGTTTTGCGCTTGCCCTGTATCGTGTTTGTCAGCAGTCTCAATTTCGAATTGGTCTACCTGTAAGTGGTCGGGTTCATCCTGATTTAAACGATATTATTGGATTGTTTATCAACACACTGGTAATTCCTTTTGATTTAAAACCCGAACAATCGGCAAGCGAATTTATTACCACTAGTCAAGAAAATGTTCAGGCAGCATTAAATCATCAAAACGTACCTTTTGAGTGTTTGGTAAAAGAATTAGAACAACACAGAGACACCACTAAAACACCGTTATTTAACGTGTTGTTTAACTTTCAGCACAGTAATTTTAATAAAACTGAGTCCATAGATAATGAATCGGTAACCATTGATCGCAATCATTTCGGGCAGTCTATTGCTAAATTTGAATTAACATTAGATGTGACTGAAACTCGTGCGCCACAACAAAGAACTTATCAGCTTGAATGGGAATATAAAGCAGAGTGTTTTAGCAAAGCGACTATCAAAAATCTACAGGATTATTTTAGTCTATCGTTACAGTGGTTGTTGAATGAATCAAAAGAGTCTTTACATGCAACAGCCAAAAAATTAGCAGAATTTGATGACATCACCGAAAACAATCAACAACTTCTAAACGTTACCAATACAACGCAAGGTGAAGTATCTATAAATGCTGTTCGAGACATTATCACTCAAGGTATTAAGCAAAAACATAAAACGGCAATTATTGATCAGTTTGGTAGTCTTAGTTACCAAAATTTATTACTAGGTGCTTGGTCATTATCGGCCGAAATAAATTCCCGGCTCGAACAATCCGATATTCAGCCAGAAAACAACGCGGTTATTATTTGTTTAGAACGTGACCGCAGTCTACCCATTAGCTTGTTGGCTTGTTGGTTGGCAGGAAAAGCCTATGTTCCAATAGACCCAAATCACCCTAAAGATAGAAATCAATTAATTATTGAATCTTGTCGCGCCTCTGTTTGTATCGTAAGCAATACAACCAACATTGATGGCTTCAGCGGGATAACAGTTAATGTCGATAAGGTTCTTAAAAACACCGTTACTACACCTGAAGAACTCGACTACCTAACGCAGCAAGCGCTTCCCGGTCAAAATCCGCTCGCCTACAGTTTGTATACATCGGGATCAACGGGTAAACCCAAAGGCGTACTGATTGAGTTTGATCCGCTTAATAATTTCTTGCAGGCAATGCAGAATATTTTCCAGCTAAATGATACCGATGTGTGTTTGGCATCTACCACCATTACTTTCGATATTGCCGGTTTAGAACTGTGGTTACCCTTGGTACATGGTGCAACGGTAGTGCTTGCCAGCGAAGCGCAGCGTGTCTCCGAATTAAGTGACTTAATCGCTAAATACGGCGTTAATTTAGTACAGGCTACACCATCCGGTTGGAAGTTATTACTTGAGCAAGTAACCGCGGCAAAAACTCCAACATTGTTATCTCAGGTTACCGCAATTTGCGGTGGCGAAGCCTTAAGTGAATCGCTTGCTCGGCGTATTCAAAACCACACTAAAACAGTGTTTAACGTTTATGGGCCAACGGAAACCACAATCTGGTCTACCTGTTATCAAGTGTCCAATCATTTTTCGCATTACAGTGGCAATGTTGCCATAGGCAAACCCATTTTAAATACTCAGTGCTTGGTTTTAGATTCAAACCATAATCAGGTGCCGGTAGGTGCGGTGGGTGAACTCTTTATTGGTGGTCACGGGTTAGCAAAAGGATATGCGGGACAAGAACAGCTAACACGCGAGAAATTCGTTCACTTAGAAAAATACAAACACCTAGCCACTCGGTTTTATCAAACCGGCGATCGTGTTCGATACAACAACAACGGTGATTTACAGTTTGTTAGTCGCACCGATTCGCAAATTAAATTACGTGGTTATCGCATAGAGCTGGGCGAAATTGAAAACGCGCTAGAGTCTATTTCAGGTATACAACAAGCAGCTGTGATACTGAAAGACACCGATGAACATGCCTATTTAGCGGCTTTTATACAACTAGTAGAAGATACACAACGCACAGATTTCGCGAAAAAAGATCTAATCGTTGCACAACTGAAAGCGCTAATTCCAACTTATATGGTACCTCAATGTTTTACCGTGCTGGAGAATCTACCTTTAAATACCAACGGTAAAATTGATCGGTTAGCCCTTGCTGGAATAGACATTAATGACACCACTAAAGAAACGCAGCAAAATATCAACGCCGACTGCTCACAAACTCAAGGAATAGTTTTAAACACTTGGCAGGAATTACTGTTTCCAAATTATACCGATGTTGAATTAAGAAACACCGATAACTTTTTTGAGTTGGGCGGTCATTCATTATTGGCATCACAAGCACTTGCCAGAATTAACACCCATTTTAATTTTGAAAACCCAATTAATTTAAGGCAATTTTTTGATAATGCCACCATAGGCCAATTATCAAATTTGTGTGATGCCAAATTAACTACAGCGGAATCGACACACACATCTATCTCTGGCTTGGTGAAAATAGAAGCGTCTTTCGCTAAACGTGCGCCGGTATCAACGCAGCAATATCGCTTATGGTTGGCCGAGCAGTTTACGCCCGCTGCATACAATATGAGCCTAGCGGTTAAGCTGAAAGGTGCCGTTAACCTTGAAGCCGTTAATCTTGCCATTAAATCTATTTTTGATCGTCATGAAAGTTTAAGAACGCGCTTTGAACTTATCGGCGAGCATTTAGAGCAAGTAATTGATGACACAACGGCACTACCGTTTACCACACAAAAAATAACTGGTTGTACAGATACAGACGTTGAAAATTTACGTAATGAACTGCTAAAACAAAGATTTGATTTGCAAACACAACTGCCATTCAATGTGTATTTAATTGAATCCTCACCAAGTCAATATTATTTAATTTTTATTATTCACCATATTATTACCGATGAGTGGTCGATGAATAACCTGGTGGCAGAATTTACCAAAATCTACAGCAGCTACACGAAAGACTCTAATCAGGAACAGTTTGTACTGCCGAATTTAACGATACAATATAAAGACTATAGCATTTGGCAACACAAACAGTTCACAAAAAGCTACGGCGAACAATTAGATGAATTTTGGCAACAGCAACTCAAAAATTATAAAAACTTCCAATGGCCACAAAATTCATCAGGTCAGGTGAGAAAAAATGGGTTGGCAAAACGCCTTAACGTGCTGCTATCCCAAGAGCAAACGGCGGTCATTAAATCTTTTGCTAGAGCTCAAAATACCAGTGAGTTTATAGTGCTGTCTGCAATATTTAGAGTATGGTTAGCAAGGCTCGTTAGCGCAAATGATGTAGTCATAGGAACAGATTTCGCCAACAGACCTTCGCCAGATCTAGAACCTTTGGTCGGTTTTTTCATTAACTTATTACCTTTGCGATTATCGGTTGATGAACACTCCACATTCGCAGAAATAGTATCGCATGAAAAAGAACATTTCCTTGAAGTAAACGAATTTCAGCAGCAACCCTATGAAAAAGTCATTGAGCACTACCGAGCGAATAACAGCAGCGACAGAAGTGCGTTAATAAAATTCTTATTGGTAATGCAAAACACGCCAGCGGCAGATATTCATTTGCCAGATTTATCAGTATCGGTTTTGCCAAACAGCAATCAAACAGCTCGTTTTGATTTATCGGTATTTATTAATCTCGATAAACAATGCGAACTTCAATGGGTTTATGACTGCTCAATATTCGACGACATTACCATTAACCATTACGCCACACAGTTGAGTGAGATTTTGAATACCTTAACCCATAATCCCAATCAAAAAATTGCGTCACTGAGTGATCTGAAGCCTACAAAAATTGAGCGTGTCGACTCTAAGAAAAATAAATTAAGTAAATTAAAATATCTAAAATCAAAAAAAGACAACTCGGCACTAGATAACAATCTTATTATAGAACAGTGCGATACTCATGAAAAAAGCCTTGTCGACGACAAAAACCGGGTAACGTTTGGGCGCTGGGTACGTTCATCCAGCGGTAGTGATGCATTACCTTACGTCTTTCTTTGTAATAATTCAGACATTAATTCAACTGTTTGGGTAAAGGAATATATTGATACTATCCATGAAAAATTGCTGAGTCATGGTGCGGTATTATTTAGAAATTTTGGTTTACAAACGCCAGTAGATTTCGAGCAATTTGTAGAGTCTATGCATCCTCAATTATTTGGTAAATATGGTGATTTACCTAAGAAAGAGGGCGGCAAAAATATTTATCGTTCGACGCCATACCCTGATGATCGAATGATTTTATTCCATAACGAAAGCTCACACATGAGCCGCTGGCCGCGTAAACAATGGTTTTTCTCAGAAATTGTCGCCACCGAAGGTGGTGCCACACCCATAGTTGATTGCCGTCTTGTGTATCAACAATTACCTGAGAATATCAAATATAAACTGCTCAATAACGGCTTACTGTATGCACGCACCTTTTTACCCGGCGTAGACGTAAGCTGGCAGGACTTCTTTAAAACCGATTCAAAACAACAGGTAGAAACCATTTGTGAGACATCAAAAATTCAGTGGCAATGGTTGCAGAACAATAAAGGCTTACAAATAAGTCAACGTTCCCCCGGAATTATTAAACATCCAATAACTCAAGAATTTAGTTTTTTCAATCAAGTTCAATTACACCATCCCGCGTGTTTAGAGCCTGAGGTACGACAAGATCTTGTGGCTTTAGTCGACCAAGACCAACTACCGAGAAATGTCTATTACGGTGATGGTTCGGTTATTTCTGACGAAGAAATGGCGGTAATTGGCGAATTATACGAAGTCAACGCAATTCGACCGTCGTGGCAGGCTGGAGACGTTCTAATGGTTGACAATATGCTAATTGCCCATGCCAGAGACCCTTTTAAAGGACCTCGCAAAATCGCGGTAGCTATGGCCGATATGTATGAACAATCCGACGTTTGGTCACCGCCGACAGTTGGTCTTTAACTAGGAATTTTTGCTATGATTTTTTCTTTGAATACCATTCAAAAGCAACTGACTTTGAGCAGTGACAGCCGAATTGTTACTGTTGTAATTAATGGCCTTGCAGACGTTGATCTTTTAAAACAAGCACTCGAAAAGATCATTAAATTTAATGACATTCTGCGAGCACAGTTAGTTGACGATGTTGATTTAACAATACCGGTGGTTGAATACTTAGCAGAATCCAACGTAGTGCTCAAAGATTATTGTGAAGGCGATGAGTTATTGCCTAAACATTGGTATCTGCAAAAGCGCTCTGAAGACCAACATTCTTTAATGTTTAAAGTGTTAAATGTTTTATTCGACGAAACCAGTGAATCTCTTTTTTGCCATCAATTACAGGTAATTTACAACAGCTTAGTTAGTGACGATTTAAGCAAAAATCATGATGAAAACAATTTTTTTGAAGATTTATTGGGTGAATCTACCATTCAGTATTCGGAGTTCACACAGTGGCTTAATGATTTAGAAAACGATGAAGATAATTTTGAAGCGAAACAATATTGGGCAAAATATGCAGACGCTGCGCCGATAAGTTTATCTCATCTCGAAACATTTGATGAAACGTTAAACAGTATAAAAACTTATCACCAACACTCTACAACAGTGGCACTGCCCGATGGAATAAATCTTACCAATGATGAACTCGCCGTTGTTTGTAAGCTTTTATGGTCAAAACTGCTTTGTGACCACAGCGGCAGCGATAGCATTACTATGGTTGAATATTACGATGCTCGCCATGAATATGACGAGATGTCTACTTCTATGGGTTGCTTTGCTAGATTAGCGCCTTTTCATTTTGTATTAACTGCCGAACAATCTTTTCAAGATTATATCGATAACGCATTGCACGAGTATGAATTAAGTTCCGAATATATTGAAGCACTGCCAAACAGCTGCTTACAATTTGCCAATGTTGCCTACGAATTTAAAAATTCTTGTAATATTATTGCTGATAGTAATTCAAGTGAAAATGCTCAATCTAAAAAAAATACATCAAGAATTAGTTTTAAACCTACGCCGTCAACTTTGGAACCACCCGAGCAGATTGCGCTTAAATTAACCGTGTCAGCGTCGGTTTCTGGCGAGTTGTCAATTACTGTTACCATCAATAACAGAATTAACGAATTAGCTGCGACGCTGTTGGCGGATCAATTTAAATCAATCTTGCAGCAATACTTATTTACCTCTAAAGATAAACAATTTAGCTTAAATAATGTCAATTACATGTCTGCTCTTGACCAGTCATTGAATGATATTTGGATTAACCGACAAACTTCGTACAAAGGCGACGTTTTAGAGGCAATATTATCTGCGGCAATAAGTAACAGTAATCACATCGCTATTATCGAAGGTCACAAGCAGTGGACTTACGGTGAGGTTGTTCATCAAGCACACACTCTTGCAAACCAGCTAAACAACACGACTTTAAATGCTAATTCGCAACAATCAGCACCGGTTGCCATTTTATTAGGCCAAAAAGCAGAAACCTTAATTTGCCAACTCGCCAGCTGGATGGCAAATCGCGCTTTTATTGTGGTAGATATCAAACAGCCAGAAAGTAATATTTTATCTATTTTACAAGAAACGAACGCGAGCATTATTGCTAATTCTTTTGCGGATATAGAATATTTACGATTAAAAGCGCAGGAGCAGGGCATCGGTGATTTTAATCATCAGATGATCAGCTATGAAAATCTGAATTTTGCGAGTGATTCCAGTTCTGTACGAGATGACTACGATTTTCATCGACCTACAAACAATATTCCCGCTTATATTTTGTATACATCAGGAACCACGGGTAAACCCAAAGGCGTTATCATCGGTCGTCAGCAGATTTCTAATTACGCCTTCGCCATTGCTGAGCAGTTAGGTTTTAAACGAGGTGTTCATTGTGCGGTAGCCTCATCGTTGAGTACCGATCTCGCGTATACCTGTATTTTTTCGGCGTGGTTACAGGCCGGTTGCGTAAATTTAATACCCGATCAAACACGCACCAATGCAATTGCTTTCTCGAATTATATTGAATCATTTAAGCATCAGGGTAATGCAATAGAATTTCTCAAAATCGTACCGGGGCATTTTCAGGCGTTAATAGGCGATACCAACACAATACCTAAATACCTACCCAGCAGCGGTTTAATCTTTGGTGGCGAAAAAGCTAGTGCGACGCTAATTGATGCTATTCACCAGTGTGATGCTGCGATTTCTATTTACAACCATTATGGCCCAACAGAAACCACTGTTGGCGTAGCCATTGGCCGTTACAACAAAGATAACCCGCAATTTTTATTGCAGCGGCCGTTATCGGGCAACACACTTGTACTCGTAAACAACAACCTAGAACCCGTTTCAACGGGCTCAATCGGTGAGTTGGCTATTTCTGGTCAACAAGTAGCCATGGGTTATTGGAATTTGCCGTCTGAAACTGCTCGACGCTTTAAATCGTTAATGATTAATGGCAAAGACGACTTAGTTTATCTAACGGGCGATATTGCGCGCTTTACAATTAACGGTCAGTTAGAAATTCTAGCTCGTAAAGATCAACAGGTGAAGGTACGAGGTTTTCGCGTTGAATTGGATGCGATCTGTTCCGTCATTGAAGCACAACAACACGTAAAAAAAGCGTTGGTTAAAGTTGATGACCAATCGAGCCAAGTTTTAATTGCCTACATACAAACAACTTCGAGCACGGTTGATCTTCTACTGCTTGAACAAAGTCTAAAACAGTCACTGGCATCGGCATTACCGGATTATATGTGTCCTAGTCAGTATCGTTTTATTACCGGTATTCCATTATTGGCGTCGGGAAAGATAGATTTAGCCAAGATTGATACCTGTGTCATTCAGACTAATAACACGGAATTTGTAGCACCTCAAAGCGCGCTAGAAACACTCGTCTGTGAAATTTGGCAAGACAAATTAACCCGTAAACCAATTGGCATTAATGATGATTTTTTTGCTTTAGGTGGCCATTCGTTAATTGCGATTAAAATCGCAGCGGCTTTAAGCCAACAAGTCAACATTGTATTACCGCCAGGCATTGTGTTTGAAAATCCAACGCCTTCTGATTTATCGCAATTTTTACTGGCTAATAGTGACAACAAAGCCAAACTAGAAGCAATTGCTAAGGCGCGTTTGAAGCTACGAAATATGTCTGACGAAGAAAAAGCTGTATTACTTGCACAACGTCACTCACAGGAGCCCGCCGGTGCAGTTTGATGATGAATTACTACTTTCATTGCTGCTAGACGATAAGCTGCTAGACGATAATAGCAATGAAGTAATCGACGCTTGCGAGCGGACAAAAGCTCATGGGGCGACACCTGCCGTTGGTACGCAGATTAAAAAGCACGCAACAACCGGCGTGTTTCCGTTGTCTTCCAGTCAGCAGCGTATTTGGTTGACGCAAACCATCGAAAATGATGCCAGTTACCATATCCCTAGGCATTTTATCTTGGATAAAAGCGTTGACCTGCGAGCCATAGAACCAGCACTTCAATGTTTAATTGGTCATCATCCGTCGTTACGTACGCGTTTTTATTTAAATGAAAATACCGCGAATCCCGAACAGGAAGTTCTGGCATTTGACCAAATCAGTTTTAAATTAGAAACTGATCACACTAACGCTGAAGCGCTAACCGATTTTTGCTCACAGTGGTTTAACACGCTGTTTACGCTGAATAAACCGCCGTTGATACGCGCTTGTTTGCTCAAAGTTACCTCACAAGATAATAATCTTAGCGATTGTCATAAAGTACAACCACAAACTCAGCAGCATTTATTAATTTGTATTCATCATATAGTTTCTGATGCACGTTCTAGCGAAATACTCAGCGATGAATTTTTGCATAATTATTGGCATTTTGCCGCGCAACTAAAAAATGGCGTTACGGTTGACGATTTAACCGCGCCCAAACAACCCCCTATCGATTTGCAATACAGCGATTATGCTTTGTGGCAAAATGACTGGTTTAACTCTGAACAATATCAGAACCAAAAAGATTATTGGCAAAGTAAATTTAAAGGTTTGATCGAGTCAGGTCATGATTTATCGAATATTGATTCGCCAGTATTGATTAAAGATCGCTCGTCTACACTAATTCAAAAAAGTGATGCCATTAAACGTGAATTTTTTCTGGAATCTTCACTGAAAAATGCCGTCGAGCAAAAAGCTAAGCGATTGAAGATTTCGGAAAATTCGTTGCTGCTTGCAGCTTATCATCGATTATTATTTCGCGTCAGTGGTAATCGTCTAACCAGTGTAGGATACGCTCTAACCAATCGTGAATCCGATCAACTCAACGACATAGTAGGTTGTTTTATCAACACGCAGGTATCTTTTGCTGAATTTACAGATTCTCACGAAAATCTGGATCTGTTCATTGGCGATATACATCAGCAACAAATAGGGGCGTTAAACAACGCCAGTTTTCCCTACGAGCACTTACTTGCCTTGTTTAATAATGTTACCGCTCAACAGGTTGGATCGCTATTTAATGCTTTTTTCAATTTTAAACAGGTCGATAAAAATACCAAAGGTGTTGGCAATTTGGGTTTTAACGATCAAATAATAGCGGGTTTATCTGCTAAATTTGATGTAAGCCTTGAGATTACTCGTAATCAAGAGACATTTTATGGTGTTTTTGAATGTGCCGCTAAACATTGTAAACCAGAGACCGTCGAGTATTTAACAGCCCTGTACCAAGAATGTGTAATGGAGCTTTGTGATGTTAATCATGCTTCTAGCTCAAGTTACGCTACAAAAAATAAAGCACTCTTGTCATCTAATCAGCATTGCTTTTTTGAAGAATATTTAAATAACGGCTTATCTAAATCAAAAAACAATAAACAATCGCTCTTTACTTATTACAACGATAACAACGAGCGTGAAGTTTATTTTGATCAATTATTTTTATGCGCACACAAACTTGCGGAAAAACTTAATGAGCTTATCGACGTTGACTCTAGATTACAAAAACAACCATTAATAGCAATCAGTTTACCGCGCTCAATAAGTTTGCTGGTTTCATACCTTGCAGTTCGTTTTATTGGTGCGGGTTATGTTGCTATTGATCCAGATTTACCCGATGAAAGAATTACATACATATTGAATCAATCAAAACCCATCGTATTTCTAACCGATGTTCACACCAATCTATCCGACAAGGTATTTTCACCAGAAGATTTTGCAACTATAAGCGACGACGATACCGCGAACACGTCTGCTTTTAAGCAGTTAATTTGTTACAACCCAACGGTTTATATTGAAAATTTATTAACCCATAAACTGCCAGTAAACGATGCGCCATTACAGCCCTCACTTGTTCGCAAGATTAGTTTTTCTACGCTTAGCAATAACATCGCGTACATTCTTTTTACGTCGGGCTCTACGGGAAAACCCAAGGGCGTTCAAATTGGTAATCGTGCATTAGATAATTTTTTAGCCGCTTTTCAAGATATTCTTAAACTCAATAAAACTCATAGCTTCCTTGCTTTAACCACCATCTCTTTTGATATTTCAGGTCTAGAAATATGGTTGCCGCTGTGTACTGGCGCAAATTTGGTGTTGGGTAAAAAAGAGCATCAGCGCGATCCAGAAGCGCTTTTTGAGCTGATTTTGCAAAAGAATATTACTCATTTACAGGCAACGCCTACAACCTGGGCAATGTTAATGGCGCTTGAGGTTGAATTTCCACCCGGTTTTGTAGGTATCTGTGGAGGCGAAGCGTTATCGGACAGTCTAGCGGCCAAAATTTGCGCTCGCGGCATACAATTACTGCACGTGTATGGGCCGACCGAAACAACCATATGGTCCACCGCCAAGTGGATTAATCGCGCTGATAAAACCGACCTCGGTGAATACAGTTTCGGAGCAAACAATATCAATAATTATCGCGATAACCGCTGCGACGGTAATAGCACCGGAAATATTACCTTAGGTAGACCCATTGCCAATACCGACATTTATATTTTGGATGAACACAACCGATTACTTGATAAAACCCGAGTAGGGGAGTTGTGTATCGGCGGAGCTGGATTAGCCGAAGGTTATTACAACCGCGACGATCTTACCCAAGCAAGTTTTATACATTGGAAAGATGTAAATGGTTATAGTCGTCGAATTTATAAAACCGGCGATCTAGCCAGACTTAATGCCCGCGATGAATTGGAGTTTTTTGGACGTAAAGATAACCAAGTTAAAATTCGCGGTCATAGAATTGAGCTTGGCGAAATTGAAAGCGAAATGTCATCGTATGAATATATTAAGCATTCGTGCGCTTTGGTAATTGATGAGCAGATCATAGTTTGTGCGGTATTAAATAACGGTGAATCAAAAGTATCGTCACCAGATTCGGTAGTCGACCAAGACTCAATTAAAGCAGTATTGGCTCAACATCTACCGTATTACATGGTGCCCAATCAGATTGTGTTCTATAACGAATTTCCGCTTAATTCGAGCGGTAAAACCGATAGAAATGCCTTAACGCTGATGGTTAAACAATCCTTACAAGAGAATCGATTTAACAGAAACAGCCACTCTAAAGCCAATGACCAGAGCCTTAACCAAACCCAACAATGGGTAATAGAGACGCTGTCTCAGGTGTTGAACAAAACACTCACTTTACAGGACGATTTTTTTGCCAACGGTGGTAATTCGTTATTAGCGGTACAGTCAACAATTGCATTAAATAAACGCCTAAATCAAAACCAACAAACAGAATTATGCTTGCCTATGACGGCGTTATTTGAATATCCCACGGCCAAAGAACTCGCAGACTTTATCGATCACAAAAGTGACCAACAATTAAGACATGTTATCCAACGACGCTTATTAAACGTTGTAGACAAGCCAGTGACTAAGTTGGTGTGCTTTCATCCAGCCGGAGGCGGGGTAGAGGCTTATGCAAATCTGGCGTCTTTTTTGAGCAATGCATCAATTCAAGTTTATGGAATTGAAAGTAGACAAAAAATTGCTTTAAACAGTCACACAAAAAATCAAATCTCAACAGACACATTATTAGATCAGTACTGTGAGCAGGTTTTAGCCTCGGTTAACGATAATGACCCAATAAACCTACTTGGTTGGTGCTTAGGTGGTCATTTAGCCTTAGCCGTAGCCAATCGCTTAGTTGCGCACCACCAGCGCGTGGTCGCTTGGGTTGGCGTTATTGATTACGACGCGGCCAATCTCATCAATTTAGAAGGTGCAGAAGATAATCATCAACATAACACCGATTATTTACAATCAAGCACAGAGCTTTGGAAGGACTTTTTAGATTTTAAGAATTTTTACAGCTTCGCCATCCCTGAAACCGATATAAGAAGAATAAAAGACGAATACGAAGAGTATCTCAAGACTGAACGCATCGATAATAAAACATCACTCTACCAACAAGGTTTAGGGTTTTTACTTAAAAAATCCAAACAATTAGGTGTGTTAGATAAGATTGTCGCGTTGGTATTAGACGATAATCAATCTCTACCCAATGAAGAATTATTAGAGTTGCTAGAATTAAGATTTATGACCGAAAAAAGCATAAATATGACCGCCAAGCGGCTTATTGTTAAGCCTAAAAATCATTGTGTTGATGTATGGCTTTGTGAGAATCGCGTTCGTAACAATGAACAAATTATTTCAGACTGGCAGAATTTCAGTAATAAAGTGGATTTGAACGTAAAACGTATCGAAGATGATCACTTTGGCATTGTTAGCAATGATAAGTTTAAACAGCAATTATTAAATTCGTTGGGTTTTTAACCGTGCAGTTACTAAAAAATTTAATGTATGAATCAAAACGCGAGCTAATATTTGCCTTGATTATGAGTGCAATTAGCGCGGCCATAGGTATTTTACTCATTAATTATCTAAACCAACAAATTGAAGGGCAGAACCTAGTCAGCGGTAATCTTAAGCTTAATATCGTATTGTATTTTCTGTGTTTATGGTTGTTGTTAATTATAAGCGGGGCAGTGGCGCAAGTTAAGCTCATGCGATTTGGTCAAGATATTGTCTATAAATTGCGCGTTAATGTGTTTAGTCGAATGCTCAACACCGAATTTATTGTTAAAGAAAAGGCGGGGGCACACCGCTTGCACGCCGTTCTTGCTAAAGATATTCAAACTATCGCGCAGGCATTTAATCGCGCACCCATGGCTTTTTATAACGCTTTTTTAATAACTGCATCTATTGCGTATCTGGGTTATTTGTCTTTGATTTTTTTGGCATTAACGCTGGTTGTAGTAGCGCTCGGATTAGTCGTTGACCGTTTTATTACTAAAAAAATGATGAAATATTTAAAACTAGTTCGAGATTATGAAGATGATTTGTTTGCTTGTTATAACGAAGTTATTTATGGCGCAAAAGAGCTTGAGCTAGATGCCCATAGAAAACAGTCTTTATTGGATGTTGATTTAAAATCTGCTGCGAACAATTGCAAAAGTGCGCAAAAAAATTCAGATCTATTTTGGTCGTTAAATCTAAATTGGACGGTTGCGTTGGTTTTTTTACTGTTGGGTGCCGTGGTGTTATTCGGTGGTATTGTCTATCAAACGCTTGGTTTAAACCTGAGTTTAGCTACGGTAAGCAGCTTTGTGGTAACCATACTCTTTATGCGTTCACCGTTAACAGGACTTGTTGAAATGATTCCGGCGATTACCAATGGAGTTATTGCTGCGCGTAAAATCAATCAGCTTGAACTCGCACCAACATCGGTAGAAAACAAGGTCGTTAATGGTGTGAAATCATCTATTATTGATCAATCTTATACCGTAAAACTGCCGTTTAAGAGTATTACCTTCAGTGAAATTACCTTCGATTATGGCGTATTCAACAATACAGTAAACAGTAACCATTTAAACGATCGCAATTTAAACCATCATCACACGAACAATCACCATTTAAACAATGACTATCAATTTCAGCTAGGGCCAATTGACTTATCTCTGCACCAGGGTGGCTGCTATTTTATTGTCGGCGGTAATGGCAGCGGTAAATCTACTTTCTCAAAAATCATCACCGGAATATATCCCACAAGCTCTGGTTCTGTCGCAATTGACGGTAATTTTATTTCGGCAGAATTATTGAAAGAGATGTTTATCACCGTGTACGCAGATTTCTACTTGTTTAAAAAAATTAAAGATTACGAACGTAAAAAACCCGCCATTGATTACTGGTTGCAAGAATTAAAGCTGGATCACAAGGTATCTGTTGTTGATGGACGCTTTAGCACGACTGACTTGTCTACCGGACAGAAAAAACGATTAGCGTTATTACACGTGTGCGTATCAGACCGACCATTAGTCTTGTTGGACGAATGGGCCGCCGACCAAGACCCAGAGTTTAAACACCATTTTTACACAGAAGTTTTGCCTCAGTTACAAGCTCAAGGGAAAACCATCATCGCAATTACCCATGATGACCATTACTTTTATTGTGCCGACCAAGTAATTACATTACATAACGGCATTATCGAAAGCGCCACAAGCAATGTTAAAAGGGCTTTGATAAATTCTGTGCAAACGGAAACCTGAAATGAATTTTCATGACTAGAAACCATTGATTTACTCGTCGATAACGTAATCAACGGACTGATAACTAACCAGGAATGGTTGTTGATCTCCGATTCTTCACAGGCTTAAGGATGAGCCCAATCAAGACAAAGCTTTCCAGTAACGCCAAAACTACAGATCTGGCGATGGAGAAAACGAAAAATCTCTAATAATAAAGGAACGCTAAGTCAGCAGAGGAACACGTCAGAAGAACACTAAACGGGCCGAATTAAGCGCAATAAACGTAAGGGGTACTGAACAGTTCGACAAAAAGGCACTGATGGGTCGATCGATCACATTACTAGTTCATATACTGTTTAGTATTCGACATAGTGATTTTAGTGAAATACAATGGTTTTACACGGTGTTTTGTTCTTCTTTCTACAGAACCTTGATCAATCTAGATTTCCAGTAATCCAATAAGCTTCCGTAAACCTACGGTTTTTAGCAATCCCAGAGTTAATCAAAAGCTCCTAATGCCGTTATGTAATGTAATTACTTGATCGGCACAATAAAAGTAATAGGGGTGCTAGCCACTTCTTATCACTTTATTTCGTGAAACAGTTTGTGAAACATTTCTTGAGGCGTAGAGCCATCTAATGTGATGTTATCACTAGCTTTTCCTTGATTTATCAGCCGCATATCGCTGTTTTTTCCACATTTGCTTTATACAATTCGTGATCTCATAGGTCGACACGCTTCAGGGTAGTCCTAATGCGGTATCCAATATTGATTTGGTTGTGTATTGTGAAAATCCTAACAGAAGAAGAAATCGCCGATTACCACGCCTCCCCAATAATCAGCTCCGAGAGCCAAGATTATGAATTTTCGTTAAATGACAAAGAGCAGTCCTTCATCAAGAAGCGCGAGTCGGAGGACATTCAAATTTACTATCGGCTATTACTAAGCTATTTCAGAATAAAACCCATTAAAATTCGGTTTGATCCAATTAGGTCCGAACTGGATCTGAAATTTATCGTTGGGAAATATTTTCCAAATTTGAAGCGAGAACTTATACCACTCACTTCGCTAAGAAAATCCAATATTTACAGCCGGATATTTGCAGCGGTAGGAGTTAAGCCTTTTAATACAAACGTAGAAGAACAACTAAAGAAATACCTTTACCAGGAGGTTAGGACCAAGTTGGATCCACGTGAGTTGCTTGATCAAGCATTAGACTGGCTTGATCACCGCAATATCGAAAGGCCGTCCTACAGAATCATTAGCCAGGTTATCGCAAGCGTTATCTATTCAGAAAATTCCCGAGTAAAAGAGTTAGTAAAAAATATTCTTTCGGATAACACGAAGGACATATTGACGAGCCTGCTCCAGGACGCAAAATCAAAAGATGTTTTCGATGCGATTCGATATCAATCGACCGACTTTAGACCGTCCCAGGTTAACAAAGAGACGAGAGCTTATCTCTGTCTAAGCGAAATATACGCAGAAATTAAAGATATGGTCAGTCAACTTAAGTTGCCGAAGTCCGTTGTTGAATATTATGCCACTTTGTTCAACTACCATGATGCGTGGGAGCATAAAAGATCTGACCCTCTGAATTTCTACCTGTATTTTTCGTGTTTTATATACTTGAGATTTACGGAAATTACGGACTATTTCGTATTGGCTTTCGATTACCACTATAAGAATACGCATGCGTCTGCGAAGGAATTTGTAAAAAAAAGAATTATTAGCGAGCGGGAGGGGATGGCTGAGTTATTAATCAAGGTGGGCGAAGTGTTGGATCTTCACGGCAGTGCAAAGGTATCCGATTTAGATCTAAGAAAAAAATCAGAAGATATTTTGCCATCCGATCAGAGAGTAATCGTTGCCAAATATCTTAAGTCAATAAATGTTGACGAAGAGGCCTATTACTGGGAGTACATTGATTCGATAAAAGACAGCAACCTTAAGCTTCTTAGAAAAGTCTTCAGGTTCCTTAAATTTGTGGAACCGTCCAGTAAGTTGTCATTGTTTGTTCAAGCGATGAAATTGAAATCAGAGTTGGACGCAGATGGGATATGTCAAACGTTTGACGATAGACTAATTTACAAGAAAAACAGAGTACATCTATACGACGAGGAGAAATCTTTAATATCCCATAGGGCTGAATATTATATCTATCGTTTAATCTCTGGTCGCCTCAGCAAAACACATTGGGGAGTTGAAAACAGTTCCGAATTCTCTCCACTGGAGGAATCCCTCGTAGGCATTGATGTGTTTGAAAAAGACGGTGACACCATGATAGAGGCGATTAACTCCGTCAATTTGGACATGCCTATAGAAACGCTCTTGGCTCTGAAGCATGAGCAATTTAGCAAATTGAAGAAGAGGGTAGTGGAGCGAATCATCAGCAGGGAAAACGAATCGGTTATTTTATCCACCACAAGTGGTAAGAAAACTTGGACCGTAAAACAAATGAAGGGAAACGCTGAGGTTAATGACCGTATCTTTTTAAACCTGCCCAAGCGCGGTATTTCATCGGTTATTGCTATCGTCGCAAGAGAAACTGGTTTTTACGAACGAATTCGACACATTAAATATCGACAAAAAGATCCAAATTTTTCAGGAAAGCTTATATCGTGTCTAATTGCTAATGCGACCCGGCTCGGTGTGCATAAAATGGCAGACCTTTGCCCTTTTTCGTATGATCAACTCAAAAATTTCGAATCCAATTACTTGAGAGCGTCTGCCCTCGAAAATGCGGCTGATTGCATCAGCGATGAAATTGCAAAATTAGGAATTTTCAAGTATTACAATTTTCGACCAGATGTTATTCACGGGAGTATTGATGGTCAAAAATTTCGATCCAAAAGAAATACTGTAAGAACCCGTTATTCAAGTAAAGACTTTGGCAAGGGGAAAGGATTGTCAGCACTCACACTATCAATAAATCACGTGCCGGTAAACGTTGAAATAATGCCTCTTAATCATCATGAGTCTCATTATACATTTGATCTTCTCTACAATAATACCAGCCAGTTACAACCTGATATAGTCTCTACGGATACCCATGGCACTAATAAGTGTAACTTCGCTTTATTGGATTTGTTTAGTTGGGTTTTCGCGCCGCGATACCGGGATGTTGCTAGTGAGCTGGACAAAATGTTTTTCGTTTCTGAATCAAAAAAAGGGCTTTCAATTGAGCTATCAAAACCCATTGATGATCACAAGATTATTGATGGTTGGAAGCATACTCAAAGGATTTGTGTGTCATTGCATCAAAAAGAAGTAAAGCAATACGAAATCGTCAAGAAGATTTCGCGCTCTACTGAATCTGATAAGATGCTGGATGCGCTGCGTGAGTATGACAGGCTGGTCAAGGCGATTTATCTCTTGGAGTATGTTGATGATGACAACCTAAAGCGCTATGTGCAAAGGGCGCTTAATAGGGGAGAGGCCTATCATCAATTGCAAAAAGCCATTTCTAAAGTAAATGGTCCATCGAGCTTTCGCGGCAAAAGCGACAGGGAGATTGACATATGGTATTCGTGTGCCCGGCTTCTTGCGAACTGTACTATCTTCTATAATTCTGCACTCATGTCTAATGCGCTCAGTAGATTGGAGGAACAAAATAAAGGACCTTTGGCAGATGCTCTAAAAAAGATTTCACCGGTTGCATGGGAGCATCTTGTTTTTAATGGGGAGTATCCACTTGACGATATTGTTGAACTGCCCTCAATTTTGGATTTGTCTCTAAACATTCTAAACGAGTAAAGGCATTCATTAGTTATCTTGTATGAAGGGCTTGATACATGTCCCGCAGACAATTTTTAAACCCGGTTTTCCCCAGACTTGGGAAAAGCAGCTTGAACAGTAGTACTTGGTCTTGCTTGAAGGCTTCTGTGGTCGAGAAGTCACATTTTCAGACGGAAAGTTATCGAGCAAAGATGCCTCAATCGCTGCGGTGAAGGCATCCATATCCACGCCCAAATCGATTTCTTTCACCAGGCTGGAGCTAACACTCAATGTTTCTGACGTTGAGGCAGACATGGGAACATTTTTTGAAGACAGTGTTGCTGATGGTTTTGGCGAAATGGAAATGGTGTCAAACCAAATCAACTCAAAACCTTGTTGAATAATGTCTTCGACAGCCGATTCAAATGGCCCACCTTCGATAACATAGTCCATCATTCGTTGGCCAACGGTGTTTCCACCTGGTTTGCCTGTGGACGATGGCATTAGACCAATGGCTATCATTTTTTGGCTCCACTCCTGATTGTGGTAGCCGTTTCGCGTGGGTGAGCCAAAGTGAGCTTGCCAAATATGGACCATTTCATGGCATAATGTTTGGAGTATGTCCGTCAATGGGAAGTTTGCAAAATATTCCGGGTTGATCGCAAGCTCATCGATTGATTCGTTACGCTTGTTTTTCCATCGATTAAAGGAGACGTAGCCCATTAGTCGGCTTTGTCTCTGGAAAGTGATGAGACATTTGGGCAAAGCATTTTCAAACAGCCGCGCATTAAAAAACGCGTAGGCCACTTCGAATATTTTATACGTTTCTTCGCTGATCTCAGCCATTGGTTAAAATTTGTGCGTATCGTACGATACACAAATCTCCAATTTTGGTTATAAAAAAAATATATTTATTCCTTTCGGAAATATCACACTGATTTCAGTACGATGATACATAAAGTTTACTAAGAACTATGTGCTTAATAGTACTCATTGATTCATATTCGTACCAAAAAGATTTGTTACTCATAAACGCAAGTTACAAGAACGGACCAACAGGACCTCGCTGGCTTAGTGCCGGTGCGAGTGGTTGTCTGTTTTCAATGAAGGAAGGAAAACGGGATGCTAAATCAGGTTGTTCTTCAGAGTTGATGACGAGGGACGATGAGTGTTTGGGCAAACGTTCCATCAGAGAGCCCCTGAAGCACGTGTAACGAAAGGTCGTGTCCGGACTCTTCTTTTGTCCAGCTTCCACTTCGAATCGCAGCGAACGTCAAACTGGCGATCCTGCGCTTCTGCTCAAAGGCCATTCGAGTCATTAGTTCACGGTACGTGGTGGTGCTCATCCATTCACCGGCGAAAAGTTGATCATGCGTTTTCGAAAACGACCGAATAAGCCCAGAGTCGACTCGTAAGCTTCCGCTAACGTGGTGAAGGGCAAAGCGGTAATGTCTTCTTCAGGTTCCCCCAGAGATAGCAGGCCAGGCTGATGCTCTTGATCTTCACCAGAATCGTTCGTTTTAATTGTATCTATCTCATTGGTGCCGGATTCGACCTCTGCTTCTACTTGGTCGGTCAACAGCGGTTGCAGACTTCCCTCCATTGTCTTGAGTGATACGGTATTGGCAGAAGGAATATCTTCAGCGACCCGATGTGCATATTCGATTAATTTGGGCTCGGCTGGCATGATGAGTAGCGCTTCCTCATTGCCACTATTTTGTACCCTCAAAATCCTGCCTAGTACTTGTCGAAAATACAATTCCGTTTTAACGCGAGTGAGGTGACAACATACCTGTAAACGAGGAATATCGGTGCCTTCGCTGATCATGCCGACCGAGACGATCCATCGGGTCTGTCCATCACGAAAATGTTGAATTGCCTGTTGAGACTTGTCATGCAGATATGTCACCACCGTCGGAGATTCTCCACAAATGCGTTCTAATATTGTGGCGATAAGAACCGCATGTTCCACTGAAGCTGCGACGATGAGTCCGCCTGCATTTGGTTGAACCCGTCTTAACGTGTTGAGGGCTTTGTGGCTTTGCTCAACCAAATATCGAATGAGTGTGAGGTTTTCAAGGAGTTGCTGGTATGTGCACCGAGAGGACTTCAGTAGATCACCAATGGATCCATAGACCTTTTCTTTCCCATTATTTTGTACGGTGATTTTTTCATTGTCTATTACGGTGATTTTGGGCGTACGGCAAACGCCATCTTTGATGGCTTGAGCCAAACCATAGCTGTAGTCGCAATGAACTTTTCCTTCCCGGCAATACGACGTCAATGCGATGGGAATCCGATCCGAGCGCCAGGGTGTGCCGGTTAAAGCGAGACTATAGGTCGCCTTACCTTGAATGTGCTGAATGATCTTTTGACCCCAGGCGTTGGCATTGCCGAGATGATCGCCGGAGCAATGGTGGATTTCATCAAAGATTACCAAGGTGCGATGTGTCTTCATCAATAACCAGAATGATCGGCCAAGATTGAGCATGGATTGGTACGTTATTACATTGCCTTTCGCACCGAGCAGTCCGTTTAAACGAACCCCAAGTACAGACTCCAATGTGGACTGAAAGGAAAGAGAGACGTTTAGCGATGGGGAAAAGCAGAAAACAAAATCAATATCTCCGTTTTCAAGCAACCTTTTGGCAACGGTAGACGCCATGTACGTTTTACCGGCACCAGGAGTGGCCAAGCATAGAAAATGGCTTTGGCCGTTGCGAAAACGGGATATACAGCGTGACACAGCTTCGCGCTGCCAGCGTCGCAGTTCCATGTCTATTTCCTGGAGCCGCGGGATGACAGAAGACTTTCCAGCGCTTTGATTTTTCCCAACAGTAAAGCACTCCGTTCTCTGGCTTCCGAATAGAGAGCTTGTGCTTCCTCGCTAAGTTCAGGCAACTCCTTACATAGAGACTCGTATTCCTCCGCCTCACCCAACGCACATAACATGTCGGATCGGTGTTTATTGAGCCGCTCTCTTAACGCGGTGATGGGCTTGCTGGGGGGAGCCGATTGAATTTTGACGCTTGTATTCGGCTTGGAGGGAAGGGAGGTGAGTGCCTCTTTTTCGGTTAATCCAGAGCGATGCGATCTGAACTTCTGGGTGAGTCGGTACTTTGGCCACCCACCATTGTCAGGCAGTTTCTCCATGAATCCCGTATTTATCATCCGTACTATATTCCGGTAGATGAATTGCCTCGCTGGCTTTTTACCTTTATGCAGGCTTTCCGGATGTTCCAAATAGTGTGTCGTTAATTCGGCAACGGTGAAAGACTCTCCTTGGATTTCGTTAAGTGCGTGAAGGAGTTCGGGTTTTATATGGATCATGCTCATGACGTAAATTGACGCGTATATTGTCTCGAATTTCGCGACATTCTACCTTGTCTCTATCATCGAGACAATGAAGCCATCCTCATACTCACCTCACTACGACAAACTGCGCACCTGGATGAAGCAAAAACGGGAGGAGAGCGGTTTGTCTTTAAGGGCGGTGGCAAATATCGTAGGTCGCCATCACTCAGTGGTAGGTAAAATGGAACAAGATCGGCGGAAAATTGAATTGATGGAGTTCGTTATATACTGTGAGGCTATTGGCGCTGACCCGCATGAGGGGCTCGGTCTTATCATTTCAAAGAAGTAATCTTATTATAAACAAGACAGTGCAAACTACGGTAAGCTCTATTTGAATACCGAATCTATAATTCAGAGGTATTCCACCCCACCAAAATAATGCTCATCCCAAATAAGTGTGACAAATGCATCTATCCAATCCATAGTGAAACACCCACAACACGCAGCCAAACCTAAGACTTGGACATTGTCGCAACGACGCCAACTCAAGCGACTGAAGGACTTTCTTTTTGCAGCAAGCTGGTAGAATTATACTTCAGCCCCTCATCGATAGATCAAACTTATGGAACTATATTCTTAACCTTCGCTCTGAGTGTCGATTAAATTGCAGAGCATAAATAACAGTTAAACTAGATGTGAATAAGTTACGATCTACTCATTGGGCCAAAAGGGCTCTAACCGTATTGATGCTTTGCGCGTTATTGCTGCAGGTACAGTCGGTTTTTGCTTGCCAAATGATGGATCACAGCGGCCCTATTGAGCAGTGCTGCTGTGACAATGAATGCTCACCTGCGGCAGTAGGTGAAAATCAAAATTCTGCGATGCAATGCTGCGATTATGGACTGGAAGTTTCCATGGACGTGGATATTGATGAAGAGCACCCCGTTCTTCTCACTTCGCATTCCTCTCTCGATCCACCGCCGATCTCTGTCTATTTTATACTGGCCGCCTTATGGCCCGAGCTTGAACAAACCTCTCCGGCCCCAGCCCTTTGGGATCTGGACTCTCAACCCGCCCATCCAGGAACCGAAACCTGGATGTCTACCTTGCGCTTACGTATCTAAGACACTCCTCCAATCCTGACTCGCTCGGGATAAAAATTCAGCGTTTTTGTTAACACCGTCAGCTTTGAATGGCTGACGCTTAAACCTTGATTTTTAGAGGAGTTCCTCGTGAATTTTTACACATTTCTGGTGCCATTTGGATTGGCACTACTAGTGGCCGGGGTCTGGCCCGTTCCTGCTACAGCTTCGGAAGAAGCTGAGTGCAGCATCCCCACAATTGTGAGAATCGAAGATCTCGTGAGGCATTCGCTGGCATGTAACGGCACTCAACAGGCCATAGATGCCCGTTGGGAAGCACAACTGCTTCGCGCCGAGGTGGTTGGCTACCTGGATGACCCAAAACTTTCGGTGGGCGTTGCCCCACAAACCCTGGGCGATGAGCGATTTGACGATGGATATATCGTTGAACTCAGCCAACCGTTGCCCTGGCCGGGCGTTTTGTCTTTGCGAAAACAAGCGGCAGGCGCCCAGGCCGATGCTCTAGGGGCCATGCAACTGCAGGGGCGGGTAAATCTCGCCAAACAGGTCCGACTGGCCTACGCCCAATGGCAATACCACCTGCAATTATTGTTGATTAATCAACGCCATCAGGCGCTCTGGCAGGAGTTTCTTACCGTCGTGCGCGCAAAGTACGCGGCGGGCACAGCCGCCAAGTCCGATGTCTTGCATGCGACGCATGAATATCATTTGTTGTTGCAGGAAGCCATTGAACTGAAAGCACGTGTTGAGCGTGATCTCAGTGAAATGAAGCGATTGGGCAATCTGGATCAAGGTACGCCCATTGAGTTGAACATCCTCCTACCGCTGACAGATTTTCCAGACGAGCAATGGCGGAGTTCTATGGCCAAGCTCGAGCAGCAGCCGCGTATGCAGATGCTAAACGCGCAACAGCAGCAAAAAAACGTCGAACTCTCTTTAGCCGAAAAAGATCGCTATCCCTCGTTCAACGCCATGGCCCGCTATAACAGTTTATGGATCAATGAGGAGAAGCGTTGGGTAGTCGGTGTAGGTGTGAGCTTGCCGTTTACGTTTAGCAAGCGCAGTCGGCGCGAAGATAGCCTGCGGGCCGAACAACTTGCCTTACGTTGGGAACAACAGGATCTGCATACCCAGCTACGAGAAGTGTTGATTCAAACGCACAGCCACTGGCAGCAAGCACAAGATGTCTATGCCTTGTACCAGCAAGAACTTCTGCCGCTTGCCGAAGAAACTCACACCACCGCACAAGACGAATACCGATCGGGAAGCGGTGATTTTTTAACAATACTCACGGCCCAACGTCAGCTGCTTTCCACTCGACGTGCGGCTGAAAAAGCCCTGCGCGATCAATATGTGCAATTTTCCCAGCTTTTGGCCGCATCTGGCGTGGTTTTCAAAACCGAGCTAAATGCCGACGATCTGGAGGTCAGTCATCATGATTAATCCATCAAACGGAATAACAAAAGAATATGTCATTGGCATATCCGCGCTGGTCGCTATCTTGGTCGTTGTCCTTGTGGCCGTGCAGGTTGATTGGGGTTCAAAGTTTTCCTCTTCAGGTCATTCGATATCATCAGCGAATCCGGACTTTGTTCAAGCGGGGCCTTGGCAGGTTGCGGTGAGCGTGGAACCTGAAACCCCTCAAGTGGGTGAAAACCGCATCACCGTCCAGGTGAAAGATCAGGAAGGCAAGCCGGTGTCAGGCGCTAAGGTTCGGGCCGTTGGCGAGATGCTCGCAATGGGTACTATGCCTGCCATGTACGCCCAGGCCGACATTCAAGAAAACGCTCCGGGCGTCTACCAGGGTGATTTTGAACTGATAATGGCCGGCAGCTGGCCCCTGGCGGTCGATGTGGCGATGGATGAGGCGCACCACGTGGATTTGGCTTTTGATATGGCAACCGGGCGTAGGGGTATCCAACTCACAACAGCTACCCCTTCGGGAGATGTGGCCTACCACACCTGCTCAATGCACCCCTCAGTGAAATCGGCAGCACCCGGCACCTGTCCCATTTGCGGAATGAACTTAGTACCGGTTACCCGCGAAGAGTTGCAAAGCGGTAGCGTAATGGTTGACGAAGGACGCAGGCAAACGATAGGCGTCAAAACCGGCAAAGTAATTCGCGCCCCCTTTGCGGTTCCCATCCGCTTGCAAGGGCAAATCACCTACGACGAAACACGCTTGATGGCGATCAGCCTGCGCTTTGACGGCTGGATCGGTGAACTGTATGCAGACTTTGAAGGTAAACCCGTTCGTAAGGGCGACAAGCTTTTTACCGTTTACAGCCCGGACTTGCTATCCCTGCAGGAAGAATACCTGGAAACCGTGAAGCGCAGTCGTCAAGACGCGGTAGGCAACCAGCGCCAGGCGTTGGTCAGCGCCAGTCGCAAGCGTTTAACTTTGTGGGGGCTTAACAACGCGCAAATTGACTGGCTGGAAAAGCAAGGCCAAGCTCAGGACTATGTTCCCTTGTTTGCGCCCGTCGATGGGGTGGTCATACAGAAAAATATCATTGCCGGTGCCGCCTTTAGCCAAGGACAAACCCTCCTTAAAATTGCGGATCTGTCTTCCTTATGGATAGAGGCATTCGCCTACGAACAGGATTTACCGTTAATCGAATCGGGCATGTCAGCTTCGGTGCGTCTCACCAATATTCCAGGTGACGAATGTACGGCGACGGTGATGCAGGTCGATCCTTTTCTCGGTGAAAACACCCGTACCGCCCGTGTTCGGCTTCAGGTGGACAATGCCGAAGGTCAGTTAAAACCGGGGTTATTTGCGCGCGTCACACTGAAGTCGGAGTTTGGAGAGATGCGCCTGATTCCCAAAGATGCCGTCCTGGTTTCCGGCGAAAAACGCATCGTATTTAAAGATTTAGGAGAAGGCCGATTAAAACCGGTAACGGTGCGCACGGGTTACAGTGACGATGAGTATGTGGTGGTGCGGAGAGGATTAGAGGAAGGCGACAAGATTGTCACCTCTGGCAATTTCCTGATTGCGGCGGAAAGTAAACTCAAGGCGGGGATTGATCAATGGTAGATTCAAACGAAGCCACGCGAGTTGACGATGCCGAGACAAAGCCGCCAGAGCATCAACAACCCAGCAGTTGGGTGGCGCGGCTGATTTCCTATTGTGCTCACAAACCCGGCATTACGATTCTGTTGGTGCTGATCGCCGCCGTGTGGGGCTATCGCAGTTTTTTCCAGGCCCCACTGGACGCCATTCCGGATTTGTCGGATGCCCAGGTCATTGTCTATACCCAATGGCAAGGCCGCAGTCCCGATCTGGTAGAAGATCAAATTACCTATCCGCTCACCACGGCCTTACTCTCCGCCCCTAACGTGCGTTTTGTGCGTGGCCAGAGTTTTCTGGGGTCGAGCTTCGTATATGTGATCTTCGAGGATGGTACCGATATTTATTGGGCGCGTTCCCGAGTATTGGAATATTTGAATACCGTGTCCAGTCAGCTCCCCGATAATGTCCAGCCCACCCTGGGGCCGGATGCCACAGGCGTGGGTTGGGTGTTTCAGTATGCACTGGTGGACAAAACAGGCCAGCATGACCTGTCCGAGTTAAGAGCCATCCAGGACTTCAAACTGCGTTACTGGCTAACGGCTATAGATGGTGTTGCCGAAGTCGCGTCTATTGGAGGGTTCGTCAAGGAATATCAGGTACAGGTCGATCCACACCGCCTGGCGAGCTTTGGTATTGACCTCCCCAAGGTCATTGAAGCGATACGCCGTTCCAATAACGATGTCGGCGGTCGGGTGCTGGAAATCGCAGGCCACGAACATTTCATACGCGGCCGCGGCTACCTGAAATCCCCGGCGGATTTGGAAAAAGTCGTCATCGGCGTGGATGACAACCATGTTCCGATCAAACTGTCCCAGGTGGCGGATGTGACGCTGGGCCCTGCCATGCAGCGAGGCTTGGCTGAACTGGATGGCGAAGGTCAGACGGTCGGAGGCATCGTGGTCATGCGTTACGGTGAGAACGCCCTTGACGTGATCGACCGAGTCAAACAACGCCTGAAGGACGTCGAAGCTGGTTTACCGGACGGGGTGGAAGTGGTGATCACCTATGACCGTTCCGATTTAATTTTACGGGCCATCAATGCCCTAAAAAACACCTTGATCGAAGAAATGGTGGTGGTGACGCTGATTATCATGGCGTTCCTACTACATGTCCGGTCGGCGCTGGTGGCCTGCATCACCTTACCGATTGCCATTCTGTTGTCATTTATCCCTATGGCGTTCCAAGGGCTTACGGCCAACATCATGTCCCTGGGCGGTATTGCGGTAGCGATCGGGGCAATGGTGGATGCCGCCGTGGTGATGATGGACAACATTCACAAACGGCTGGATAAAAATGGCGATAGTGGCAACCGAAAAGCCGTGATCATCCGTGCGATGCAGGACGTCGGACCCAGTATTTTCTTTTCTCTGGTGATTATCACTATCTCGTTCATCCCGGTGTTTGCCTTAGAAGCCACCGAAGGCCGACTCTTCAAACCGCTGGCTTTCACCAAGACCTACAGCATGGCCTTTGCCGCAATTTTATCGGTGACCTTGATCCCGGCACTCGCCGTCTTGTTAGTGCGGGGCAAAATTCACGCCGAGCGCAATCCACTGAACCGATGGCTGCTCGCTCTCTTCCTGCCCATGATCCGCTTTTGCATTCGCTTTCGTTGGCCGGTCGTCGCGGTGGCCGTGGTGTCTCTGGTACTGACCTGGCCGGTGGCCCGGCAGTTGGGCAATGAGTTTATGCCCCCTTTAAATGAGGGCAGTATTCTTTACATGCCCACAGCGCTGCCGGGAATGTCCATCACTGAAGCCGGCAAGGTACTGCAAAGCATGGATGCGCAGCTCAAAAGCTTTCCCGAAGTGGAGCGGGTCTTTGGCAAAGTCGGCCGTTCGACCAGCGCGACCGACCCGGCGCCGCTGTCTATGGTGGAAACCGTCATCACCCTGAAGCCCAAGGATCAATGGCGTGAGGGGCTGACCTGGGATGACCTGATTGCCGAGATGGATGAAAAGCTGCGCTATCCCGGCATGCCCAATATCTGGTGGATGCCGATCCAGACACGCACCGAGATGCTGGCGACCGGGATTCGCAGCACCCTTGGTATCAAGGTCTTTGGTGACGATCTCAGCCAGATTGAAGAAACCGCCGTGGCGATAGAGAAGGCCTTGCAAGCGGATTCACGCACCGCACCCTATACCCGCAGCGCGTTCGCCGAGCGTTCGACCGGGGGTTATTTTTTGGATTTTGATATCAATCGGGACGCCGCTGCGCGTTATGGCTTGAATGTGATGGATGTCGAAGAGGTATTGATGACGGCTGTGGGTGGTATGCCCGCCACGCAAACAGTGGAGGGACGTGAACGCTATGAGGTGATGGTGCGTTACGCACGGGACTATCGTGACTCCATTGAAGCACTAGAGAAGGTACTGGTGCCCACCAAAACCGGCACGCAGGTACCAATTACGGAGGTGGCGGATATCGAATTTCGCTCCGGGGCGCCCATGATCCGCAACGAGGACGGCCAATTAGTTGGTTTCGTGTTCGTTGACCTTAAAGGCGACTTGGGTGTAGCCGACTACGTCACGCAAGCCAAGCAGGTCGTTTCCGAACAGGTGGCATTGCCGGCAGGTTACCGCCTGGGATGGGCGGGCCAGTTCCAGTATTTCGAGCGGGCCAAGGCCAAATTGCAGTGGGTGATACCGGCAACCTTATTGGCTGTCTTTCTATTGCTCTATCTACACCGTGGTCGTTTCAGTGACACGATGTTTGTACTGTCGGCCATGCCCTTTGCCTTGATGGGCTCGATCTGGCTGCTGTTTCTGCTCAATTACAAACTCAGTGTGGCGGTATGGGTCGGCATGATTGCGATGGCCGGTCTGGCGGCGGAGTTGGGTTTATTGATGCTGCACTACCTGGACGATGCGTTGCAAAAACCGGAAGCACTGGATTCAAAAAACCGACTGGATGAGTTTCACGAAAAAGTCGCGCAAAGCGCCGCGCAACGTATTCGGCCGATGCTAATGACCAGCCTAACTTTACTGATTTCGTTGATTCCCATTTTAATTAGCGATGGCACCGGAGCCGATGTCATGAAACGTATTGCCGCGCCCATGATTGGGGGGACGGCTTCGGCGCTAATTGGCGTGTTATTGGTCTTTCCTGCGTTGTTTGTTGTGTGGAAGCGTCCCATCATTGAAACATCACCTGAAAACTGATTGCTGCTGTGAAGACACAGATGATTTTATCTGTGTCTTCTAACCCTTTGCTTTCGAACAGCAAGCTTTATCTTGTTGTATTGGAGGACATGGAACAGTTCCAAAGGAACAAAATACACAGCAGTCTTCTGGCTTAGGCCGCAGCACGGTTTGGCAGCTTTCACACTGATAAAACCATTGGCAGGCATCAGTTGGCATTGTTTCCTGTTTTTCATGTCCGCACTCTGGGCAAGTAAGTACAGATTCTAATACGACAGCCTTACTCATTCGTGTCGCTCAACCCTAACTTCGAAGGGTAACCTGCGTTGGTAGTGGCTTCTATCAATGAGGCAACTTCCGTTTTTTCATCATCAAAAATCACAATTGCCAACTTGGTTTTATAGCTCACATCTGCAGATATAACACCATCTACCCTTTTAAGCGCCTTTTTGACCGTAATTGGACAGGTCGCACAATTCATCGTCGGTACACTCAAAGTGACTTGTTGCTCCCCAGCAAACGCGAAACTGGTATACAGGAAACAGAGTATCAATAGCATTGCTCTTTTCATGACTTTACCTCTATGCAAAAAATAATATCCAATACGGGCTGAAAATTAAGATTGCTGCTACTAGCACTGCAACACAGTACAGCAGCTTACGGTTTCGCTGCACCGTGGGGTCTGCGCAGGCTTCTCCTGTTATACAGGAATCTCGACCTGTCAGTTCAGGCTTAAATATTCGCCATCCACTCCACCCGAACACAGCAATGACAACGGCAATAAAGAGTGGCCGGTAGGGCTCAAGCTCGGTCAGATTGGCTATCCAGGCGCCACTGATGCCAACACTCAAAAGTATGAGGGGGCCAGCGCAACAAAGGCTCGCTCCAATAGCGGCAACAATACCAGCAATAAGTGACCATGATGTTTTTGGCACAGTACACCTCAAGAAAAGCGAAAGATAGCTGAAGTATAAACTCCGTACCAAGGTACGGAGTCAAGGCTAAGTATCACTTCGGTTGTAGCGAATTGATGATTGGACAGTGAGCTTGATTTTCATTCTCGTTGCATTGGGCCAGCAAAGCTTTGAGTGCGTTTTCTAATCGCCTCAAGTCCTTCATCTTTGCTTGGACAGCCTCGAGTTTATTTTCAGCAAGTTCTTGTACTTCACTGCATGGGGAATCCTCAAGGCTGAGCAAGCGTGACACTTCGTCCAGTGTAAAACCAAGCTCTTGTGCGCGCTTGATAAAATGGATTCGGTCTACCGTTTCATCAGGGTAATGCCGGTAACCATCCTTCGGTTTCGGAGGCTGTTCGATTAAAGATTTTCGCTCATAGAAGCGAATGGTTTCTACATTTACGTTAAGCTCTTTAGCTACGCGGCTGATGGTTCTTTTCATGTCTTTTGTTTCGATCAGCGTTAGTTATGCATTGTATAAAGTAAAAATCCCGATCCCGACAAACCCAACTCCAGCGATATAATGAAGATACTTTTCGTTTATATACTCGGATATTAAACTTCCTGCCAAAACGCCGATTGCAGATGCTACGATAAGTGCCGCAGAAGTAGCGAGGAATACAGTATATTTACTGACTTCTTTATCTGCTGCAAAAAGCATGGTTGCTAACTGAGTTTTGTCGCCCAGCTCCGCAATAAATACTGAGGCAAAAATTGTTACAAAAATCTTCCAGTCCACCATTTTACCTGTTGTCAAAAAGTGTATTTAATTTTTCGTCTACAGCCAGCGCCTAACCTGCTGGCAATACTCACGATATTCCTGTTTGTGTTGCCGTGTTAGATAATCTTCCTCCATCGCAACTTGTATTTGAATCAATGCGATATTAAGAACCAAAATAGCGAATGTGATCGAATTAGGTAACACCAATAAATATCCCAAAGACATAAAAATCACACCAACAAATATTGGGTTTCTTGAATATTTAAATAACCCTCTTTGTACAAATTCCGTTTTTTGATCGTGATCAATACCTATCCGCCAAGAGGCGCCCATTTGTGATTGAGCAGTTACCACCCAAACTAGAGCAACCAACATTATTCCCGTGCCTGAATATTGAATCAGAGCATAAGTAAGAAGTTTGATGGGGCCCAGCAATAGATACACATTTGGAAAAAGCGCAAAAACAACAAACACCAAAATTGATACCAAGGGCAAGCACTTGAAATACACACCTGTGATCGCTTCAGGTCCCGTTTTCTGATTCAGCTTAAAGGCGTTAATGCCAGTGCGCTCTGCGACAGAATAATTTCGCCAAATAACGGCAACACCGAAAAACAGAACAAAATAAATTAGCAAAAAATTGTTAATCAATTGATTCATATTGTTTGCCCCTCCCAGCTAAGAGGGGCTCCTCCTTAAGGCTGTGTTGTATCTCGTTTATGAACCCATTGATACAGCACTGGCAGCACAAACAAAGTCAAAATTGTTGACGAAATAATGCCACCAATCACGACCGTGGCGAGCGGGCGCTGTACTTCTGCGCCAGTGCCTGTGTTCAATGCCATTGGCACGAAGCCGAGGCTCGCCACCAGCGCTGTCATCAGAACGGGCCGTAAACGAATCATTGCGCCTTCAATAATCGACTCGTTAAATTGCCCGGTCTCATGCCAGAGCTGACGAATAAAAGCGAGCATCACCAAGCCATTGAGCACCGCCACCCCGGAAAGTGCGATAAAGCCAATCCCCGCCGAAATGGACAGTGGCATATCGCGCAAATACAACGACAACACACCGCCGGTGAGCGCCAACGGCACACCACTGAAAATAATCAGCGCATCCTTGAAGGATGAAAATGCCATCACCAATATGCCGAGGATCACCAGTAGCGTGAGCGGCACGACGAGGGATAATCGCTGGCTGGCTGACTCCAATTGTTCGAAGGTGCCGCCGTAATCCAGCCAATAGCCGGGAGGAATATCGGCTTTCTCGCGAATCGTTTCTTGAACTTCTTTGACGAAGCTACCCAAATCTCGACCCCGCACATTCGCCGTAACCACCATTCTACGTTTACCATTTTCTCGACTGATTTGCGCAGGCGCGGGTGAAATATCCAGGGTTGCGACTTCTTCCAGAGGAACGTAGTCACCGTTTTTTAGTGGCACCGGCAGAAATTTCAGCCGGTCAATATCACGGCGAGTCGTTTCGGGTAAACGTACAATCAGCTCAAAACGGCGGTCGCCTTCATAAATAATGCCCGCCGATTCACCGCCGATGGCTGCGGACACCCAGTCCTGCAATTCAGCCACGTTCAATCCGTATCTCCCCAAAGCCGTGCGATTTGGAATGACCGAGAGTGTGGGCAAACCTGTGACTTGTTCGACACGTGCATCGGCTGCACCGTCGATGGCATTCACCACGTTGAGGACTTCATTCGCCGTCAGAACCAGCTGATCCAGGTCATCACCAAAAACTTTGATCCCCAACTCGGCACGTACTCCTGAAATCAATTCGTTAAAACGCATTTGAATTGGCTGGGTAAACTCGTAGTTGTTTCCCGGTAATTCTTCCAACGCGAGTTCCATCTCTTCAACGAGTTTAGCTTTTGTCTTAGACGAATCTGGCCATTCGCTTCGTGGCTTCAGGATGACAAAGTTGTCCGCGACATTCGGTGGCATTGGATCGGTTGCGACTTCGGCCGTACCAATGCGCGCAAAGACTTTTTCTACTTCCGGAAACGCTTTGATTCGCTGCTCCAGTATTTCCTGCATTTCCACCGCTTGCTCTAAACCGGTTCCTGGAATACGGATGGCGTGAAGCGCAATATCGCCTTCGTTAAGCTGTGGAATAAATTCCGAACCCAACGTAGAGGCCAGCCACAAACAAAGACCCACCAGTACCGACGTAAAGCCCATCACGGCGTAGCGAAATCTAAGTGCTAACTTCAGTAGAGGTCGATAGGCGGATTTTGCCTTGGCAATTACCACACTTTCTTTCTCGCTGATTTTTCCGTTCATGAACACTGCGACGGCTGCCGGTACAACGGTAAGTGATAGCACCATCGCCGAGAGTAAGGCCATGACGACTGTGGCGGCCATCGGGTGGAACATTTTTCCTTCCACGCCCGTCAAGGTGAAGACTGGAATGTAGACGATGGTGATAATGGCCACACCGAACAAACTCGGACGAATCACTTCCGACGTTGCGTCGAATACGGTATTCAATCGTTCGCGTGAATCCTGCTGCCCGTTTTTATGTTGATGCTCCGCCAGCCGACGAACACAATTTTCAACGATAATCACTGCGCCATCGACAATCAAACCAAAATCCAGGGCGCCGAGGCTCATTAAATTTGCGGAGACACCGGTTTTTACCATACCGGTAATCGTCATCAACATGGATAAAGGAATCACGGCTGCCGTGATCAGCGCAGCGCGGAAATTGCCCAGTAAAAGAAACAGTACAACGATCACCAACAGTGCGCCTTCCAACAAATTCTTGGAAACAGTGGCAATGGCTTTATCCACCAATGCGGTGCGATCGTAAACGGCTTCGGCAATTACACCGTCTGGTAAAGAGGCCTGAATGTCCACCAATTTGTCAGCCACATCCTGAGCCACGGTCCGTGAATTGGCGCCGATTAGCATCATGGCGGTGCCCAACACGGTTTCCACCCCATCCCGTGTCGCCGCGCCGGTACGCAGCTCTTTGCCAATACCAATGTCCGCGACATCCTTCACTTTAATCGGAACAGAATCGTGTTCCGTGATGATGACATTACCGATATCATCGACGGTGCCAAGCTGCCCGGGTGAGCGCACAAGCAGTTGTTGACCGTTGCGTTCGATGTAGCCTGCACCGCGATTGTCGTTATTCGCTTGCAGCGCTAGCACCACGTCTTCGACACTGACTTGGTAGACCAGTAATTTTGCGGGGTCTGGCATGACGTGGTATTGCTTGTTGTAACCGCCAATACTGTTGACCTCGATCACACCTTTTACTTGCGCAAGCTGGGGTTTGATAATCCAGTCCTGGATTTCGCGCAAGGCCGTAGCTGTATAGGGTTCGCCATTGGCCATGCGCACATCCGCTTTCGCCTGTACCGTGTACATAAAAATTTCACCCAAGCCGGTCGAGATGGGGCCCATCTCCGGTTCAAGTCCGGGCGGTAAAACACTTTTAATCGCGCCCAGCCTGGCGTTAATCAGGTTGCGCGCAAAATAAATGTTAGTACCTTCTTCAAATACTACGGTGACCTGAGACAAGCCATAGCGTGACAAGGAGCGTGTGTAAGACAGATTGGGCAAACCAGCCAGAGCGGTTTCTACAGGGTAGGTAATGCGTTGCTCCGACTCTAGGGGCGAGTAGCCTGGTGCAGCGGTATTGATTTGTACCTGGACGTTTGTGATATCAGGTACGGCATCAATGGGAAGCTTTTGGTAACTCCATATACCCACACCGACAATGATAAAAATAAAACATAAGATCAGTAAGCGCCGCTCCATAGCAAGACGCAAAATAGAATCAATCATAGTGCGCCTCGATTAGTGTTCGTGTTCAGCTTCGGATTTTTCGATATCGGCTTTAATCAGGTAACTGTTTTGACTGACATAATCGCTGTCCATCTCAAGCCCCTCAACGACCTCATAAAAATGGTCGTCACTGCGGCCTAATACCAACGGCGTAAACCGATATACATCGCCTTGTTTCACAAACACGCCTTGGCGGCCACCCAATGTTTGTACGGCATTTTTCTCTACGGCCAAAGCCACTGAAAAGCGACCCACTTCAATACGGGCTTCTGTCATCAAACCGGGCGGCAGGGATTGCTTATCATTGGCCAACTTGACCCGTGCGATTTGATACGGTGCACCTATCGACGGCAGAATATGATCCACGGTGGACGCCACACTTCCGGTACTGGTTAATACATGGGCGGATTGTCCTTCACTGACCGACGACCGTTGCGCGGGATAGACACGCAGTTCAGCCCATACCGTGTCAAAGTTGGCAATAGAAAATAAAATTTGGTCCTGGGTCACTTCGCCGGTATTGGCATGGCGCTGGACAACACGACCCGTAATGGGAGAACGGATGGTGTAGGTTTTCAGGCTTTCGTTGGACTCAATTTCAGCCAATACATCGCCGGTTTTCACGCGATCACCCAGGGTGACCTTGACTGCTTTGACCAAGCCTTCAAAACGTGCCCGTACATGGCTCAGTTGTTCCGGCGCTAAAACAATGGAACCAAATACTGTTATCGTTTGGTGAAGCTCCTGTGGTCCGGATACTGAAGTGACGATACCCACCTGACTCGCCATTTTATCTTCAATGCGGCTGCTGGTTTCTTCTCCGTGCTCATGCTCATGCTCATGCTCATGCTCATCGTGATCATGTCCGTCTTCGTCGTGGTCGACAAGATCTGAATGTTCGTCATGATCACCTTCTTCATGATGAGGGGCATGTTGTTCGGACGCTTCATGCTCGTGGTCATAATCGTTTGCGGAAAACGCGGGTGTGTTCGAGAGAAAAACCACACTCGAAATAACCAATAAGTAATAATTCTTCATCGATATAAACTCCGGAGGCCAGACCTGGTCCGGCCAACAAAAATTAAGGGTTAAGGGCTTCGCCGGTGAGCTGTTCAATCAGAGCCTGGCTAATTAGCGCTGTGGTGGCGGCATCAATAAGCGACTGTTTACTGGCAAGCAATTCTTCCTGGGCGGCGATGAGATCAAGATAGCGATAACGCCCGTTGTCAAAACCTTCGTTGGTGAGCTTGAGCGCTTTTTCCAACGCGGGGATGGCGACATTTTGGGTAAGATTGGCAGCCGCGATACTTTGTTTTCTGAGCGACCATGCTTCAAAAAGTCGTGCGTGCAACACCAGGAGCAAATCCTGTTGGGCGTAATCCACGGCATTGCGATTGGATAACGCGGCTTTGACGTCGCCACTGCTACGTTTATCGGCGAACAAGGGGAAGGAGATATCGGCAGTGAAGGCAGAATCCCCGGTTTCTTCAAAACGTCTAATGCCTGCGCGCCAGCTTAAGTCGCTGCGGCCACCGGCGCGAGCCAGAGTGACTTCGGCATCTCGAATACGGGCTTCACTGGCGAGCACTTGAAGGGCCGGTGAGCTTTGAACACGAGTGTACAGCTGATCGAAATCTTGGGTGGGGCCGAAGTCAAACAGACTGCCTGTTAGTGATTGAAAGCCGGGTATTGTTTCACCCCAAAATCGTGCGATTAATACTTTCTGACGTTCAAGCTGCGCTTGAAGTGCCGCCAAACGAATTTCAGCACGTGTGAGTGCTGCCCGAGCCCGCATCACTTCCGCTTCAGCCGTAGCCCCACGAGCGGAGCGTGCTTTGATGGTTTTAAGAATGGATTGGGACAATTCCAGCGACTCTTCTGCCAGTTGAAGGTTTGCCTGAGTCGCTAAACCTTCGATATACACTCCGGTGACCTTGCCGAGCGTATCCAGAGTCACTGCTTGTTGTTCCCATTCCGCCTGATTGAGTCGGGCATCTGCGTAACGCATGCGTGCCTGGCGCTTGCCTCCAAGCTCGATCACAGAAGAGAGCGCAAGAGTCGTTTCGGCGGCATCAAAGCCTTCATTGGTTCCCGAGCCAGCAAAGTTTTCGACCTCCAGCTCAAGTGCTAGCGCCGGGCGCAAGGCACTGGTTTGCCTTTGGGCACTCAACGCTTCTGCGGTGAAGCGGTATTGGTACAGCTGAGGGTTTTGTGCGAGCGTCGAAGCCAACGCTTTTTTTAACGTGAGTGAGGACTCGACGTTTTCTGCAAGCGCTGATGGCGCCGTGCTGCATAGTAGAAACGCAAGCCACAGCCAGGTGCATTTACACCTGAAAAATAGGGTATTTCGCATGAAAAAATCCTGCATTAAGTCGTGTTTCCGCGCGTGCGGGTGTTACTGCATAGAACTTAAAGGGACTTAGGCTTTGGGAGGGCGCAGGAAGGTTTCGTAGGTTTCGGGAAACGTACTTTCAGCGTAATCGGAGACCGGAGAAGACAACTTGGCTACATGAACATACTCGATGGAAATCAGGATTGCGGGACAAAGATGGCCATGACAATGACAACAGTGATGGCAATCCCATTTTTCGGAAGCTGGTAATTCTGGGTTCAAGTTTTGATCGTCCAATGTGCTGGAAACGTGCTCGTCATCGTGTTGATGGACGTCATCAAATACAAGATGCTCAGCGCCGGACTGGTGCAACTGATGTGCATCGCCCATGGCTACAGAAAACTGCAGCACAACCAGCGACAGCACAAAGTATGTCAGGACACGTTTCAGCATTGAAGTCTATTTATCTATTTTCTGAGTCATGGCGATCACACTACCTTAACATAAGAATACGTCGAGCGCCGTTTAACACCACAAGCCCAATAATAACACCAATGACCAGATCCGGAATTTGCGATCCCGTGAGCGCGACCAGACCTCCGGCAAGAATAACCCCCGCGTTGGCGAGCACGTCATTAGCCGAAAAAATCATACTGGCCCTCATATGAGTGCCATGATTTCGCACCTGGTAAATCAACAGGAGACACGCGACGTTAGCCACTAATGCCAGACTGCCAACCCCCATCATAATCAGGGAGGCCGGTTCACTTCCCATAAAGGTGCGCCTGATCACTTCAATTAAAAGACCCATTGCCAGGGCGGCTTCGAGCCAGCCGGATAAATGCGCGGCTTTAAGCTTGGCTTGTGCCGCTTTGCCCACTGCATAGAGCGCTACGATGTAGACCGCAGCATCGGCAAACATGTCCATTGAATCCGCTATCAGCCCCGCAGATTGGGCCACAACGCCCACAGCAAGCTCAAAGAAAAACATCATGGCATTAATTCCGAGCAACCACTTCAGAACCCAGGCTTCTCGTGAATCGTTAAGCTTTGTCTCTTCTCGTATTTTCTTCGCACTTTCAACATCCACCTGTTCAAGCGATAAGCGACGTGCTCCGAGCCCCACGGATTTCATGGTGATTTCGATCAAGTTAGGCGAATCGGCGTGATAAACATGCACTTTCCGATTCGGGGTATCGAACTCGAAGGTGACTGATTCCCCAAAGCTTGCGAATGCTGTGCGGATGAGAGTCTCCTCAGAAGGGCAGTCCATCTGAGGCACTTCGAACGTGCTCATGGTATTCAGAGTTGTCGAAGCGCTATTGGATTTCGGGTTTGATGGAGAAAACGGTGCGCCCGCCTCATTGCTCTGGCAACCACAGCGTTGTGAGAAGTCAGATGTCATAGAATAGCCCTTGAATTATCGAAGAAGGCAAGCGTACACTCTATAGTAACTATAGAGTCAAGGGGCGGCGCCAATGAAAATTGGTGAACTTGCAAAACGCAGTGGGTGTTCCATTCAAACCATCCGATATTATGAAAGGGAAGGGTTGTTGAGTTCTCCCACACGGAGTGGTGGCAACTTTCGCCTGTACGACCATCACGCAGAAGAGCGCTTAATGTTCATAAAGCGTTGTCGTAGTCTTGATCTTTCTCTGTCCGAAGTGAGATATTTACTCACGCTCAGCCAAGCACCCGGGTCCAGGTGTGGTAAGGTCAATGAGATGGTTGATCAGCATATTCAACAGGTCGAAGAAAGGATAGATGAACTTCAAAGCCTCCATCGCCAACTACACGACCTCCGGAACAACTGCTCGGAAAACCGAACCGTAGAGGATTGCGGCATCATCAGGAGTCTGGCGCAGAAAAAAGGTTTGAACTAATCGGTCGATCATGCCTTTCGAATGTGTAACTCCAATTTTTCCATTATCGTTGGAGAAAGCAAATACTTCAGGGTCACTTAGTACAGCTGCGGGCCTCCCTCGGAACTTGCAAATGATTTTATTTCACGATCATATAAACCAAACGACCAGAGTGTTACACTGTTTATACATACAGTGTAACGTGGAGGGTTAGCAATGGCTACTAAAAGTAAAATTGAATGGACAGAACAAACCTGGAATCCAGTCACAGGCTGCACCAAGGTGTCACCGGGGTGTAAGTATTGTTACGCTGAAGTCATGAGTAAGCGTCTGCAAGCAATGAGTGTAAGTGGCTATGAGCGAGGGTTCTCGACTATATCCCTGATGAGAGAGCGACTTGACCAGCCTCTGCAGAGAAAAAAGCCCACAGTATATTTCGTCAATTCAATGAGTGACTTATTTCATGAAGACGTGCCCTTCGACTATATAGATGAAGTGATGGCGGTTATTGACCAAGCCACTCAACATGCGTTTCAAATTTTGACTAAAAGAGCTGAACGCATGAGGGAGTATTTTGACACGAGGCGAGCACCAGATAATGCTTGGCTAGGCGTATCAGTTGAGGACAAACAATACGGGAAACCGAGGATAGCTCAGCTACAGCGGATTAGAGCTAAGACCCGGTTTCTGTCAATCGAACCACTTTTGGAAGATGTTGGAAGAATTAGTCTTCGAGGTATTCACTGGGTTATAGTTGGCGGCGAGTCCGGGGGCAAAGCTAGGCCCATGGAGGAATCTTGGGTTCTCAAAATAAAATCACAATGCGAACGCGCTGGAACCAGTTTTTTCTTCAAGCAGTGGGGCGCCTGGGGTGAGGATGGGATCAAAAGATCAAAACAAGCAAACGGAAGAACCCTACAAGGCAAAACCTGGAATCAAATACCTGCTATAGCTATATAAATTCTAAAATAACAAAAGGGAAACAACGTGCCCAAAAAGAAAAAGGAAAAATATACATGGGCTATCGGTAAGCAGTTACCTTATTTAGACGAACATAGCCAGGCGAAGCACCGTATTATTTCGGACTACATTCAGCGCTATGTTGAAGTGTACATGAGCAACACTTCGATTGAAGGTTTGAGACTATCAATTGTTGATGGTTTTTCTGGTGGTGGAAAGTACCGGGATATTTTAACCAATGAGACTATTGATGGTTCACCATTTGTCATTCTAAATGCAATTAAGGAAGTCGAGGAGCGCATTAATAAAAATCGCATTAAGCGACGCTCCATCGATGCTCACTACTTTTTTATTGATTATATCAAGCAACATACTGAATTTCTGAAACATGAAATTCAGCAGTCGGCCTTCAAAAAAGAGCTAGACGAAAACATATTCTTGCACACAGATATCTTTGCCCGCGCAGCACCCTCCGTAATTGACGCAATTCATAAAAGAAATAAAGCCCAGAGATGTCTCTTTATACTTGACCAGTATGCTTATAAAGATGTTCCTTTTAATACGGTACGTTACATATTGGAAAAATTAAAAGGTAGTGAAGTAATTTTGACGTTTAACGTAAACGCTCTTATGAATTACTTTTCAGAATGCGATGCTAACCGAAAAGCATTGGAGAATATTCACCTTGATCAATACATAGATTGGAAGCGCATAGCTGCTCTGAAGGAAGCCGGAAAAGGCAGGGCGGCTGTTCAAGAGCAGCTTGCAAACGCAATTTATAGAGCATCAGGGGCAAAGCATATTACTCTTTTTTTTGTGACGCCCAAAAGCGGACTCACATACTGGCTTGTCCATCTATCTAAGGTCTACAGGGCACGCGATGTTATGATGTCACTACACTGGAAGCATTCAAACTCATCTTTTTCACATCACATGGCAGAGGGAATTTTTTCACTCGGGTATACCTCCACGGAAACACCCGGTCAGAGTAGTTTCGACTTGGTTACTGAATTTGATTTTAGTACCGATGCCGAAACGAGGTGTATTAGGCGTTTATCCGAAGATATACCGCGGCACATTTTCAATTTGAATGAACCAATCTCGCTCTCTTGTTTGGTTGATCAGATCGGTAGCTACACTCCTGCCGCCGAAAATCAGATACGACAAGCACTTACTAGCAGCCTAAAGAATAAAGAGCTAAAAATATTGAACTCATCGGGAAAATACCTTAACTCTGCTAATCAAGCAAAATCAGGAGACCTGATCTCTTACAATCAAAAATCAATTTTTGTTCTTTAAAAGGATGAAAATATGAAAGACGAAAGATTCTTTGATGAAACCCGGGAGCAGTCGTTGGTTAAAGCGACCATCGTAGAAAAATATTTTGGAGCTTGGTCGCAGATTATTACCGGGGCACAAAAGCGCTACCAGCAACATGTTCAGAAGATAGGTTATGTTGACTTATTTGCTGGCCCTGGCCGATACAAAGATGGCGTCATATCAACTCCTCTACGAGTTTTAAACACCGCATTACAGAATGAGCAACTGCATGATCGCCTCGTCACAATATTTAATGACAAAGACGAAAACCATGCAAGAACGTTGTCCGAAGCAATTGAAGATTTAGATCAAATCAAGCTGTTGAAGCACACTCCTCAGATCTGGAATGAAGAAGTAGGGGACAATATTGCACTCCAGTTCGAGAAGATGAGCGTCATACCTATACCCGCCTTCATCGACCCATGGGGGTACAAAGGGTTATCACTTAGGCTTGTAAATGCTTTTTTAAAAGATTGGGGCTGTGACTGCCTTTTTTTCTTTAACTACGCTCGAGTTAATGCGGGTCTTTCGAATCCAAAAGTTCGAAGTCACATGGATGCGTTGTTCGAATCGCATACACAAACTTTAATTGATCAAATTACAGGTTTGCCCCCCGATGAACGAGAATCACAGATTGTTGAAAGCATCGCAAATGCGCTAAAAACCTACGGGCACCGTTATGTTTTGCCATTTTGTTTTAAAAATGAAAGTGGCAAGAGGACAACGCATCACCTCGTATTTGTGACAAAACACTTTAAAGGGTATGAGGTGATGAAGGAAATCATGGCAAAAGAAAGTTCTAGCGACTGTCAGGGAGTAGCATCCTTTCAGTACATGCCTGCAGCAACCCTTTCACAAGGACTTCTTTTTGAGCTTAATCGGCCATTGGATTCACTGAAAGATCAGCTCTTGTTGGACTTTGCTGGCCAGTCATTAACGATGATAGATATTTATCGTAAACACAGCATTGATAAGCCATTTCTAAATAAACATTATAAAACCGTATTAAAGGAAATGGAGGAAGAAGGTTTGATAATAACAAGTGGCAGGAATTCGAAAAGAGGCTTTGCGGACAATATTTTGTGCGTATTCACGTGAGTTTAACTTACTGACACTACACTGACAGACAGATTGAAAACTATTTTTACCCCAATCTGTTAGTTAGTTAGCTAAGCGTTCACGATCAACTCATTAAAAAATGGTCATATTTAATAGGGAAATTCTAAACAAAACCTCAAAATTCTCTATAGCAGAGGTACTTGCCTTGTCTAAATAAGAGTAAGTCTATTTGTATGTTGTTTGTTTTTATAGGATTGCCATTTAATATATTTACGTTACGAAAAGCTCTCGAGGGTTTTCCGTAACGCAAGCCAAATTAGTTGGGCGTCATCAAGCGCTCTATGTATCGTAAAATCATCCGTTTTTTCCAGCTTATTTTTAAAATCAAAATAAGATTCCAAGCGACATTCTGGAGTCTTAATAAGTTCCTTGATGTCCTGTATTTCAAATCGTTGATGTATGCCGTTATCTGAAAAAAGTATTTTGCACCAAAATTCATCCCATTGGATGGAGTCGCAGTAGGCAGTTTGTCCAGATAAAAAATCGTTTAAAGTGTGAGCCACTTGCTTCGATTCCAGCCCATTCAATTTCAGTTGGGCTCGGGATATCCCATGAATTGCCTCAGCTTCACGAGACCAGTGTTGCCAGTAAGGCATTGGTTTAATTAGCGAGTGATAATTTATAAGCCCGTTTGTTATGCCAACCTTTATGGGGTAGCTACATTTGGACAGGCCGCTTGCTTCAAAATCTATAACCCACATACTTCAGAATAAGATTCCGTTAAAGCTAGCCAGTATATACGTATAAACGTTATATGTAATCGCAGCTAATAACTTATTACTTCCGAAGACTAACTGAAAGCTTTAGCGCAAAAAACTGAAGACTTCAGGGAGTCGTCCAAACCGATAGGTGCTAGCATGACCATTAATTAACACCAATTTATTTCACATACGCTTCAGTATTCGACATAACATATCAAAGCGGCTAAACTAAGTTTATTCCAATAATATCGGTACTTCGTATGGCCACAAACAATCCAAAGCCAGTCGCCTTATTTCCAGCGTTCTCAGAGCTAACGTCACTGAATTTCGGTGAATACAAGGACCTCAAGCAGTTTTTGGACTCCGGAGAAAGCTGGTGGCTGACTCATTGGAACTGGGGTCTAGAATTCCTCAGTTATATCGGCCGAAACAAATCCGAACACACATTCACACGATTCAGGAACGAAACCGAGCGATTCTTGTTGTGGGTTTTTCTGTTCAAAACCATGCCTATGGAGCAACTGCGCAAGGCTGATATTCTGGAATACGCTGACTTTTGTTGGCAGCCGCCAGTTTCTTGGATCTGCACGGCGAACCATGAAAAGTTTGTTTTCCATAGTGGGTATTACACGCAGAATAAGTTATGGGCACCATTCAAGCTACAGCTGCCTAAGGATGCGTCGGACGACCAGGTTCTCGATAAAAAGAAATACAAGCCATCTCAGCAAACACTTGCTGCTATGTTCACGGCAGTGATTGCGTTTTACAAATATTTAATGAACGAAGAGCATTTATACGGTAACCCGGCTCAAATCGCCAAACCTGATTGCCGTCATTTCATAAAAGACGTGCAGGTCAAGGAAATTCGGCGTTTATCCGAGTCTCAATGGCAATACGTCTTTAATGTTGCACTTGAGCTTGCGAATCAAGACAGAATTTACGAGCGCAGTCTGTTTGTCATAACTGCGCTGAAAACGCTGTTTTTACGCATTTCTGAATTGTCTGACCGCCCAAACTGGACGCCTGTGATGAGCCATTTTTGGCAGGATTCTGAGGGCAACTGGTGGCTAAAGATATTTGGCAAAGGTCGAAAACTTCGAGACATCACAGTCCCGAACAGCTTTATCGATTATCTCAAAAGATACCGCCAATTTCGCGGCCTTAGCCCCCTACCGTCTTCAGGTGAAAACCATCCAATAGTCGAAAAAATTCGTGGACAAGGCGGGATGACATCCAGGCAGCTTATTCGCATTGTCCAACAAGTTTTTGATTTGGCTTACGACAAAATGAAGGAAGCTGAAGGCGAAGACAATGCGCGTAAGCTGCGAGAAGCCTCTTCCCATTGGCTGAGACACACTGGTGCGAGTATGGAAATTGAACGTGGTCGCGCTCTGAAGGATCTGTCCGAAGATCTGGGGCATTCTAGTATGGCGACGACTGATACCGTCTATGTCCAAACAGAAAATCGTGTTCGTGCTGAAAGCGGGAAAAATAGGAAAGTGAATTAATGACTTGTTGTTCTCAATCTCTGCAGTCTATTTGCTCTTATAACTGGCCACCTCGGGCGCTTAGCAAATTCTATTACTGTTTTACATGAGGATGAACTCATATCCGGTCGCCAGGCCTAATATTAAAACCATTCCAGTAATTCGAGTTTGAACATCATTTGCTAGCAAAATATGTAACAAAATCAATACGATGATGCCAGCCATGGTTTTACATGCTTGTTTCACGAAATAAAGTTATAAGAAGTAGCTAGCACCCCTAATACGTACCAAGCCCGGCGGCCGCGAACAGGGGCAAGACATTGGTCCAGATCGACATTTCACATCCTCATTCGGGTCGAAGGATCGTCAGGCCAGCACTCTCAAACTTCATGCCCGAACATGGCGCTCAGTGTTCCCCTGGCCGGTTTTTCAGTAACTGCGCGTAGGTGGTACCGAACTCTTCCAGCAGCTCACGTCGTGTCACAGGAAACTCATGGGCCTGCGCTGCCAGGATTGCCTGCGTCATAGGGCGCTCCGCCATGGCCTGGTAAAACCTGCTCAGCTCCTTGTTGCCCTCCACCAAGTTCATGAAGGGAATCTCGAAAAGCTCGGAAAAGGTACGGCTGAGTTCCAGCACATGAAACAGATGAAAGTCCGGAAGGTAGGGTTCCTCTCCCAGCAGGAAAGGCTGCAGACGCGAGCGTCCCACGAGCCGCGTCAGAGCGCCTTTGATCATCAGCATCGACCAGACACTGAACACCCCGGACTCACGTTCGGTCTGGAAGCCCAACGTCTTGGGGAAGTAGCCACCCACGAAGAGCCAGTTGAAGAAGGGCCCGCTCAGCGAGAAGGTGATGTAGTCGTTCAGTGTGTCGATTTCGGCACAGCGCTGCGCATCGTCACAGGGGTAGAACTTGGCCGCCTGCGGATAGGTTCTGGCCAGATAGCGACAGATTGCCTGGCTCTCCGAGATACACACGCCATTGACGTCCGTTAGTGACGGAATCTTCCCCAACGGGTTACGGCGCTGGTATTCGGTCGAGAGCGTCTCACCGATGAAGGGAGACACGCGTTGATACTGAAACTCAAGGCCTGCCTCCTTCAGCATTTGTGCCACCAGCGCCATGAAAGGCGAAAGCCAGAAACCATAGAGGTTCCGCGGCTCGCTAACTTCTGCAACGTTATTGGAAAACATCGAACTTACTCCTGATTATAAACGCGTTAGCAATGCCCTCCCCACAACGCGGAGGAGGTAGTCGGACATGCATCGCGCAGAGATTGAAAAAAACGGGATGACCGAGCTTGGGATTAAGCCACCCCGCAAGGCCGGGAAATGAAGTGAGCTGTGCTGACGGGCTCACCGAAGCCTTCCCCGAAACTCCTTCAGCGCTGCCAATTCATGGAGCCGGACTTTGCGAATTGGACAGCGACAGGATGTAGCCAAGCTGTGGGTTCGCCTGTCCCTTGAGCATAGCCGCGTAGACTCGCCCGACGGCTTCGTGGCCATGCCCTTCCTCAAAGCTCAGCCAGTGACCAACACCACTGAGAAAATCACTCCAGTGCTCGATCATGCTGCTCTGAAAGCGCTCTCCACCCCATTCTTTCAAGCGCTTCTCCGCCTGTGCGGGAGCGAAAAATAGTTTCGGTGCAGGCCCAGGTAGATCGCTTGGTAGTCCACCCCGCTGATCCCAGTGGGCTGCGCCGACCAGGCAGCTGTACTGCAGCTGTGGGCCGAGAGTGCGATGCAGGCGCTCCAGTAGCTCGGAATTGCCGGAGAAGTCGACGACTAACGTGGGTGTGGCAGAGTCGAGATCGACCAACTGCGAATACGCGAGAACGTGGTCGTAGCAACCCAGTCCCTCGACGAACGCCCTATGCCCCGGCGAAGTCAGGCCGACAACTTCATAGTCCAGGCCACGCTTGCCTCGCTGACTCTTCAGCAGAGTCGCCGTAGCAATGGCCGTCTTGCTTGATGCACTGGTCATCAGCAAACGCCCGGCACCGAAGAAACCGTTGCTGGCGAGGAAATCATCAAGCACGAATGCGGTGGTGAATAGCGGCCGCAACAGTATCTGTGCCGCTTCGCTTTCGACGGTGTAGAGCACATCCTTAGACGTGCGCAGGTACTGGTTGTAGAGCAACGGCAGAGACTGCCGATGCGTCGTAGCATCAATAAAGCTACCCGCCTTCAGCTGTGTCGGCTCGACCAGTAGATGGCTGGACATGGGGTAATAGCCATACCAGCGCTCGCCCGGTTCGACACCCGGACAGCGCGACGCCTGTACCTCGGCAAAACCCCAAACGGGCAGAATCCCCCAGCCCTCAGGGGCCGGGAAAAACTGCCAGTAACGCAGTGCATCACCCAAAACGGCGTAGGTGATGTTGTTGGCGCTCAGGCCGAACCGATCGACCCGCAGCAGCACCTGGCCTGGAGCCAGGGCGTCCATGTCGAGCGTACTCTCCTGCAGTTCGTAGCGGGACCAGTCGCTACGGTCGATCTGGAAGTCCAAGACGGGAATGCCTAACATGATCTGCTCCTCCCTACTTCTGTGCGCTTATGCGCCATAGGCGAACGGAATACAGCTTTGGCGTCGAGTATTTCGGGCAAAGCACTGAGGTCACGAGTAGCGACCATCGCATACCACCGCTGCAGGCTGGCAGCAGCCAGGGGAAAAAATTTCAGTTCAGACATTTGGCTTTCCTCGTGGAAATAATTCATTACAGTACTGCTAGCCGCGACCCCTAGTTAATCGCGCGCTTGGCATCCAGTTCAGCAGCCACATCAGCACCACCGATCAGATGCACGTTCTGACCGGCAGCACCTGCGGCTCACCCTCGGCGGTGTGTATGTGCAAGCCAGTGCGGTGAATCCAGCCGGTGGTCTTGCCCAGACCATCGCCGACCCTGGCCTTGCTTGTGCTGCAGCAGGAATACTTCGCGAGCCACTCGCTCTCCACTTTCTTGTTGTAGGTGTGGGCGCGCCCCAACTGGGTGGCGTGCCGCATGCTTCGTCAAAGCTGGATTTCGATATCGCCGAGCGGGAAGGCCACGCAGGAGTAGATCCAGTTGAAGTCGCGGTCGGACTTGCGCAGATGGGCCTCCTGCGGGTTGAACACGCTTCCCGAGACCAGCTTGACCCGGCACAGGCTGCATTCGCCGGAGCGACAGGCGTTCTCGGCGAAGTATCCATGGCGTTCCAAGGCATTGAGCAACGGCTCACCGACCTTGCTGCGGAAGCTGCCGCGCCCACGCACGGTGATCTGCACCTCGTCGTCCAACGCCACGCCCACTGGCCAGCCCCGCTGCTGATCCGGTGCCTTGGGCGCGCCGTTGGCTTCGACGCGGATGCGCCGCCGCGGCACGCCCAGCGCGGTGAGCAACTCCACGCAGCTATCGTTGAAGGGCGTCGGCCCGCAGATGTAGAACATCTTGCCGTCCAGCTCACCGAGTTCCTGCTGCAGCAGCTCACGCGTCAACCGACCACTGCGCCCGCTGTAGCCCTCAGGCGGACGAGTGATCAGCTCGGCTAGTCTGAAGTTCGAGTGCCGGCTGGCCAGGGCGCGGAACTTCTCGGCGAAGATCACGTCGTCGACATGGCTGTTTACGTAGATCAGGTGAAAACGCCGTGGCAGCTCACGGTCGAGGATGTCCAGCAGCAGGCTGCGCGCCGGTGCCGAGCCCGAGCCACCGGCGAGGAATACCAGGTCATCGCCGTGGAACAGCGGGTTGTGGTGAAAGGTGCCCATGGGCCCGGAGCTCTGCAGGCGCTGGCCGACCTCGACGCGGTCCAGCAAATGGCCGGAGACGAATCCGCCTCGGGCCCGCTTCACGGTCAGGTCGTAGAAGAAGCACTGCGTGGGCGAGGACGAGATGGCATAGGGCCGCGCCGTCTTCACTCCGTCGATCTCGACGAACAGGTTGATGTACTGGCCGGCCTGGAACGGTGGCAGCGCGCTGCGGTCGGCGGCCACTAGGCGTAGCGTTTTGGTCGTCGGGGTCTCTTCGATGATTTCCGCGACCTCCAGTGACAGACGCTTGGGATGCAACTGCACCACCATGCTGCCCACCTCGCCGCGCACCTCGTAGAAGTCGCTGCCGCTGCGCTCCAGCTCATGCTTGCCCGCAAGCGCCTGGGAATACCCGGCGATCAGATTCAGTGCGTTGTGCTCAGACATGCTCCACCTCTTTGACTTTCAACTGTTTGAGCACCGCACGGGCGGTGGACTCGCCGGCCATGTAGGTGGGCTGGAAGCCACCCATGGAAGTCCAGGAACCGGCCATGTACAGGCCCGGCACGCCATCCAGGCGCTCGCGCAGCAGGGCCGAATCCTGAGCGCTCTGCTGGAAGCCATAGATGGCCCCACCAGGGGCATTAAGGTAACGCATCATGGTCAGCGGCGTGGCCACCTCGACCTCTTCGATGTACTGACGCACCTTGGGGTAGACCCGCTCGATCAGGCCAATCAGCTTCTCGGCGAACTCGTACTTGGTACGCGCATAGTCTTTAGGCGCCACCGACTTCCACACGTCGCCGTACTGCAGGCAGACCAGCATCACCTGGCTCTTGCCGGCAGGTGCGGCGCCGGGTTCCTCGTAGTTGTAACAAGTCAGCATGCCGCCCAGTGGGGGCTGCAGCGTGCCCATGCGGTCATGGATCTGCTCTTCGTCGAGGGTCTCGTAAATGAAGCTGGAGGCTGCGGTCACGCCCAGTTCCTGCGGCGTACAGTCCAGGCCGAGGTAGATCACGAAGGCCGAGGTGCCCATGCGCCGGGACTTGAAATCCTGCTGGATCGCCAGGGGCGGTCGCTCCTGATCCAGCAACTCGTTGAAGGTGATCAGCGGGCTGGCATTGGATACCACCGCATCGCAGGTAACTTGCTCGCCACCCTCCAGACGAACGCCGCACACCTGGCCGCTATCAGTCAGGATCTTCTCCACGCCGCAGTTGAAACGGACCTCGCCGCCAGCCTCGAGGAAGGACTCAACCAGCGCCGTGGACATAGCCTGGGAGCCACCCTTGATGTGCCAGGGCTTGAACACCGCGTAGGCGTAGAGCATCACCGCCAGATCGGGGAAGGGCAGCATTCTGGGTGGCACGCCGAGGTACAGCCAATAGGTAGCCAGCACGTTCTTCAGCTTGGAGTCGCTGAAAAACTCGTCCAGCACTTCGCGAGCCGAACGGAAGCCGTACTGCACATGGTAGGGGCAGGTCGCCTTGAGCAACTCCTCGCTATTGGCCCGACGCGCCTTCGGCAAGGTCATGAAGCCTTCCATCGAGATCTTCTCGCAGACCAGCAGGAATCGCTCGATGGCCTCGCTTTCCGCCGGGAACATGCCCTGCAGCAGGCTCTTGATGCCGGACAAACTGGCCGGCAGGGTGACGTCCAGTTCGCCAGGCACCACCAGGCGGTACAGATCGTGCTCCTGGACGAACCCGACCTTGTCCATTACCCCCAGCTTGTCGAACAGCTGGCGCATGACGAAGGGCTTGTCCTTGGTGCCCAGGCCACTGAGCTGATGCAGGGCTACCTCAAACTCGAAGTCGCCGCGCACGAAGGAAGTCGCGCAGCCGCCCGGAATATTATGTCGTTCCAGCAGCAGTGTTTTACTACCGCCTCTCTGCAGTGCCGTGGCTGCAGTCAGCCCCGCGTTTCCGGCACCAATAACCACTGTATCAAAATGTCTCATGATATTACCGTACTTCTAAATTTAGGATGCAAATTAAAAGACTAAAATTCTTTAGATAATGTTTTCAGACTATCGTAGACGGGTTGATCTGCTTGCTTTGCGGCCTGGAAAGTTCGGACAATATCCTCACCACTCAGTACCGCAGCCTGCAGGTGGGCGGCATGTTCTAATGCATCCTTGACACCATGATCACGACCGTATACAAAAGAACGCTTTATGCTGGCGATAGCCACAGGGGACTTTTGACTCACGGCTGCTGCCGTTTGCATGGCACCGTCATGTAAAGATTGAGTATCTTCGAATACATCCACAATAAGCCCCAAGCGATGCGCTTCATCGGACCGTAAAGTCCGACCAGTAAAAGCCAATTGCCTGGCCACAACGGGTGAAATCAGATGGGGTAGACGTTGTAAAATGCCTAAGTCCGCCATCATTCCAATGTTTGTTTCCTCTATACGGAAAGATGCATCTTGACTAGCCAGGATGACGTCGCAGGCAGCCACCAGATCAAAGCCACCTCCGATACACGCACCCTGGACCGCCGCGATAACCGGAAATCGAACGGACTCGATGGTGCTAATCGCTTCTTGCATTTGCAGAAGCTTCAGCGCCATCGCTTCTCGCTCTACTGCAGTTGATGCGAAGAACTCGGGTGCATTGGTAAACATAGACAGGTCAAGCCCCCCGCAGAACACCTCACCTCTTGCTGACAGCACACAGGCACGCACCACCCCTGAGCGGTGAAGCTCCCACAGCAGCTCTGGAAACTCTGACCAAAAAGCACGGGTCAAACTGTTCGCTTTATCAGATCGATTTAGTTGGATATGAGCAACGCCGGATCCTACAGATACCTCGAAACACTCATAGAACTCTTTCATCGCCATAACTACACTCCAAACATCAAATGATTCGTGTGACTCAGGCCCAATCGTTGATAGGGTTGAATAATGATAGTCGGCGCATCTTTACACTGTCAAGATTGCATTATGTGTTAGCATTCCCCATCGGAATAAATCTTGGAAGTGGCAACATGGCTAATAAGAGCTCTCGCAAGAGAGGGTCCTACCACATAGGCAATCTAGATACCCTTCTACTGGATGAAGCCAGACTGGTTCTGGCAGAAGTTGGCCCCACCAAGCTTTCCCTACGTGGAGTGTCAGATCGTGTTGGTGTCAGCGCGACGGCGACATACCATCACTTCTCGAACAAGAATGTATTACTAGCACATTTGGCAGCGAAGGGATTTCATGAACTAAGTCAAGTACTTAGAAAAAGAAGCAACTCATCTGAACCCTATGACATATTGAGAACGGGATGCATCGCCTACTTCAAATTTGCACGTCAAAATCCCGAGCTGTACCAGTTGATGTTTGGCCCTGAGATTCAAGCCGAGCGGTCCATTGCCGAGCTGAAGGCGGCTCGCGCGGAAGCATTTGGAGATCTAAGACAAATTATATCTGAGGTAACGAACGAGCCTGCTGATTCCAAAACCGTTCTAGACGGAGCATTGGCAAGCTGGTCTTTCACCCATGGTATCGCATCACTTTTTATACATGATGTCATACATTACCCATCCAGCACCGATATCAAACTTGTAGACAAATCCCTGAAAGCCTTATCGCAGATCTTTCTACAAGGTAAATGAATATCTACCTATCACCGCCTATCTAATAATCCCGAATTAAAGACCAAAGGAAGACTGATGGGGGCATTGATCGTTATAGCTCAACTATGAATGTGGTACCGTATAAACACCAGGGCTATTCCCCGGTGCTTATACCCATCCTCACAGGACTAAATTGACTTTCTGAGCTCCGACCTCAAAATCTTTCCTATCGCGATTTGGGAAGCTGGTCAACAAACACTATTAACTTTGGCACTTTGTAGGCCGTTAATCTCTGACGACAAAATTCGATAATGTCCTTGGAAGTTAATCCCGGACGCGCAAGCGCGATAAATGCTTTGATTCCTTCTCCAGTAGTCTCGTCAGGCACCCCTATTACTGCCACCTCCAGCACATCCGGATGGTTGGCAATAACATCCTCTACCTCATTAGGGTAAACGTTGAACCCGGAAACCAGGATCATATCTTTTTTTCGATCTACAATTGTCAAGTATCCCTCTCTGTCCATTGTCGCCAAGTCACCCGTTCGGAACCAGCCATCAACAAAAGCAGTTTCATTTTCCTCAGGACGATTGAGATATGTCTGAATCACATGGGGCCCCCGAACCAACAGCTCACCAGGCACGCCTGGATCAGTGGGGTTACCCTCTAAATCAACCACTTTTACGTCACTGCCGGGAAGGGGTAATCCCACTGATCCCGGTTTGGCCATTTTGTCTGGAGGGTTGAATGATACGAAACAACTGGTCTCAGTCAGCCCGTACCCTTCAAGAATATTGCCCACCTCCGATGACCACCGGTCTGCCGTAGATGGACGCAAGGCACTACCTCCCGCTATGGCCAGTTTCAAATTGGGAGGATTGCTCTGGAACCAGCCCTGATCCATGAGGCCGTTATACAATGTATCAACCCCCGTCATCCATTTCACGGGGTACCCTTCAAATGCCGGTTTCAGATTCGTTAGGGGCCTCGGATTGGGAATGAGAAGGTTGTGACCACCGCCTTTGAAAAACAACAGGAAATTAATGTTAAACGCAAAGATATGATAGAGGGGCAGAGCCGTCACCACGGAATCTGAGGGTTCGATATTCATCTCAAAAGCACCAAGGTAGTCCTCTGCCATCTGCAAGACCGACTTCAGATTGGCATGAGTCAATACCGCTCCCTTACTTTTTCCCGTAGTCCCCCCCGTGTACTGATAAAGGGCAACTGGGTTAACCTGTTCTTTGCTGAATCCAATTGCTCCACCCTCAGCGAGCGCCTGACTGAATAGGGCTGGGACATCATCTTCGTTTTCTTCACCCTGACTAACCGTACTTTGTGGGGCGAAACCAGGGAAGAAATCACCCAGACTCACCAGCACCAAATCAATATTGAGATGCTCGGCGACAGGGCCCGCTAGCTCAGCGGCGAAATCACACGCTATAAGCAACTTTGCATCGCTGTCCGCCAACTGTTCAACTAGCTCTCTCTCCGTATACATCGGATTCACGTTGGTCACGATCAAACCCGACTTCCAGGCACCAAATACCGCGATCGGATAATGGAGGCAATTAGGAAGCTGAATTGCCACAACCTCACCGGGCTTTAACTTCAACTTATTGGAAAGAAAAGAAGAAAAATGATCAGAGAATGCCGCTATATCACTGTAGCTAAGGGTAGCTTGATTACCATCGGGAAGAATCAACGAAAACGCGGCGAGATACTGTACATTTGCGCATTGTCACGAACACAGTCCAAGATACTTTTTTGAGGCATCATGTGTTCGAGTTGGTAACTTTTTATTTCGTTTGGGTAACTTTGCGTCCAGGGACGATCGAATATCATGAAACTCTCCACTTATTAATTTTGTGTATCAGGCTACGACTTAAAGCTTATCTTTTTAATAAGCGCGTTGAAGAAGGCCGTGTTAATACCACCTACCGATTAACTCCACCTAGCCATAAAGCGCGACAAACCACATAGAAATCCAGCACTTCCACCAACACAGATTCACATTTAATTGGAACAACTTTCCTGCTTAACCGATCTTCACAGTGCTTAGTTTATTATAAAATTCTAATCTCTTAAGCAGCTTTCCACTGGATTGGGTTTTTAATCAACTTGCGATAAGCAACGCGATACTAACCGACCAATCTTTACGGTGTCAAGATTGGTCGGTTAGTATCAGAAATTAGGGAGCTTAGAAAATGGGGTTCTAGGGATTTTCCATCCAAAAAAGACAAAGTCCGCTGAAAGAGGGTCGGCCGTCATCCTGGAAAAATTCGCCAAATAGAACATAACGTATTATTTTATATATGTTTTTATAGCTCTGCTGGCTCTAATATCTTGATGCCGAAGTCCAGCGGAGGCACCTCCCGCTCCAGGTCCAGGTTGTAGTCCCCGAAACGATTGATATTGGAGTTCCTGTACGGTGAAAGCCCATTGAGTAGGTCCCTGCTGATGACGACACCCTCCCCCGCCAGATCTTTGAGGACTCGGGTCATTTTCTCCACGTTGTAGAGAATGACCATGTTCGCGACAAGCTGATTGTACTTAACGATTTTGCGCTGTTCGTGGCGCACATTTTCAGCGATGATGCCTTCCCCGCCAAAAAATAGCCATTTGATGAAACCATTAAACTCTTCGCTTTTGTTGGTTGCGGACTGGATGGTTTTTCGCAGTTCAAGTTCATCAATATATCGGAGCAAAAAGAGCGTTCTGACGGCCTTTCCAAGCTCTTTAAAAGCCATATACAACTTGTTTTTTCGGCTGTAGGTTCCGAGGCGCCGCAAGATGGTTGAGGCGGTAATTTTGCCTTTCTTAATTGAGATGACCACACGCAGCATGTCGTGAAGGTGCCGCTCAATTAACTTGAAATCGATACTACCGGCAAACAAAGCTTCTATATTTTTGTATCGAAAGCGATTGTCGGGCCGGAACAGCAACAAGTCCTGAATATTGCGAATTCGCGGCATGAGATTGATGCCCAGCAGGTGTGATAAGCCGAACACTGGATAGCTTTGCGCTTGTGTATCACCGTGTAAGGTATCGGGTTGAATATCGGATTTATTGCTCATGAGTCCATCCAGAATATAGACCGCTTCGTAGACGCCGCATGGAATAAAGTGACTGAACAAGGCAATGTAAGTATCTGAAACGTGATAGTAGCCAATACCTCCGTATTTGCCGTACCGAATATGATATTCCGTCAGCAGGTTTTGCTCGTACAGATCCCACATGGTGCCATCCGCAGCGGCATGCTTTTCGGTACCCCAGTATTTGGGGAGATCAAAATTATTGTAGGCGTTGACCACCTGCGTAATTGCTCGGTCTAAACGGTCTTCGGAGGCATGCCGGAGATTGAGACAGGCTATCTGTTTGCGGCTCATATTCTTCACCGACTTGGCCGTTTGAACCGGCCCAAGATTGCACCCATAGCAAAATAGCGTGGTGATAAATCGCTTCTCTGGCTCATCAATGCGCGCCTCATTTCCGGACAAGGGACCGAAATGCTTATGCAAACCAAGCCATTTTTCGGTGTCCGTTAAATTGTCGATGATGCTTACTTCTGGCAGATTTTCAGTAATCAGCTCATCCAGCTTCTTAAGTTCTGCTTGTGGCTGTTCGCTTCTTATCGGGCTGATGGATAGTTTTCCGTCTTTGATGGTGGCATGAAGATTTTCAGGAAAACGTTCATCCACACCCTTAGCAAGATCCGCCAACTGTTGTTTAAGGTTTGTAGCGAATTCGTGGGCATCAGTTAAAGGCATTTCAACCTGATCACTGTACTCCTGCAATTCATTATCCAATGTCTCATCATCAATCAGTTGTTCTCGATAGTCATCGAATTCGGCACTGAAAGGAATAAATAAATCGCCAGAGGAAAGTTCTTGTTTAATATGTAATAGCAACCACAATTCAAGATACTTGCGATGAAAAATCTTTCCGCTGTTCTCGTTGCCTTCGTTGCTCACTATCAGCTTTTTCCATTTCTCAGTTAGCCAGCTCAAATCAAATGCTTCTGGCATGGCTTGGTCGACGGATTCTTCGCTTAAAAACTCTGAGCGACTGTTGCGTAAACTTTTTAATAGAACGAGTAATGATGCGGTACTGGTATCACTGGATGTGGATTGCAAGTCTAAAATATCCAGACAGTTAAATAGCAACGCGCGCTTTTGGCGATACGATTTCAGCATGAAGGGGTAATAGTTATTTTCCCCGCATAAGCAATATGCTGATTGCAGCGTTCAATCAAAGAACTCGCTTCGTCACCCAGTACCGTATCCAGTGCCGCAAACTTTTGTGTTTGTTCCTGATGCTGGTCATAAGCGACTAAAACATCGCGGAATTTCGCAATCAAGGCGTCGATCTGTTTTTGATGTTCCAGAATGTATTGATGCAGTGCCGATTGAGCGGTCGATTCCATGCTTCGGAGCATTTTGATATACAAGTTTGCGACGTCATCGAGCGCTTTGCTGTGCTGTTGGCGCACCAGAATAACGGCAAGTGCATAGCGCTTGTTGGGTTTAAGTCGAGCCATTTCGGGCGCAGTGAGCGCCCTGGCTTCAAGGGCAAACTGACGATATTTCACTACCGGCACATCGACATCAGGCAATGACTCACCAAGTACCTGCAACCAGTGCACATGCTGGAGATAGCTTCGCACCTCTTTGTTGCCTGGCTTCTTGGGCTCACGCTTAAGCGTGTTCCATGCGCCATAGGCACCGTCAGACGGATTCAGCAGCTCATCAATTTTTTGTTTGGCGTCGTTGGTAAGATCACTGCAGATGTCGCGAAAGCACTGTTCATTAACTTTATTGCGTGCCGATCTAGCGATCCGCTTAAGAACGGTAAAGCCAGGCAATTCATAGTGATTTCGTACCAGCTCCTCAAGCATTACGTTGATAATATCCGCCAACATCTCTTTGGTTTCTGCCGCTTTTTCCGCTACATCGGTGAGCCAGGGCTGGTCCTCCGAAGCAAAGGATCGAATGCCGACATAGTCTCTTAAAATGTGCTGCTGTCGGGGGCGAGAGCCAGAACCAGAGCGGTCATAATCTTTAAGTTGCTTTAGTGTCAGCGGTCGCTTGATTCCGATCCGATCCATCACGTGAGCAATAATGCTGCGTGGTGCAGGCGCCAGTGGAACAAAGTAGCCGAGGCGTTGGAGCAGTTTCAGGTTTAGCATGAACCCGAAACGCAATATGGGCTTTTTTTCAGATTCAATTAGGCTCAGTTCTTCTGGTGTTGGCGTGTAGTACTCCTTAAGCTCCTTTTCGGTAACGGTACTTCGCAGTCTGGGATAGGCGGTTTCGTGCAGGCTGCTCATGATGCGGCATCCTATGACGGGAGTGTGTTAATCCCACACTCTGTCGGTGTGCAGGTCGCGAATGGTGGCCTCCAGCATACATTGATTATCAGAAGCGATTTGATGCATGTGATGGAGTAATTCATCCAATGATTCATCCAACGCGCCGCAATCACCAGAACTTATCGTGATGCGATAGCGCGTTCCCTCCGCATCAAGCTTTTCCATCGCCCAGGGCAACAAACAATGTCGTTCTATCAGAGACCTTGTCTTACCGGTGCCATGAGAATGTTTGCTATAAGGTTCAAGGCAGAGGCTAATTTCCAATGCCGTGTCCTTCGGAAGTTCGGAGTCTTGATTGGTCTGTGCTATCGCTTGAGGCAGTGCTTGTTGAATTCGTTGTTGGGAAAACGGATCGGCGCCTTCGATATAGCGCATGGCTGATTGAACATCTTTCCAACCAACGTACTCCATCAACGTTTTGGTATCCCAGTTATTGGCAGTTGCCCAGGTCGCGAAGCCGCGTCGCAAAGAATGGCTACTGAATTCATCAGCATTGGGAAGGTCCACCTGTTGGCAATAGGTCTTGATGATAGCGATCACACTGGCCGGATGAATCGCTTGCTCTGCAACGTGCCCCCACTGGTTAATCGCTGGAAAGGCAGGACCTTTCGTCAATTGGGCCGCACTCATCCAATCCGTGAATGCTGTCACGGGACACAAGTGTTGCAATGCCGGAGCCCGATAAGTTTGGCCATGGGACAAGCGATCGGTTTTGCTTCTGGGAATGAAAATTTCCATCCCAACACCGGGTATAACGCTGACATTTTCTACCCTAATACGCGTGAGCTCGTCTCCGCGAAATGCTCTCCAGAACCCCAAAAGAATCAACGCGCGATCACGCAGCAGCTTAAGGGAATTGACAGAGCGGGTATCTGTTTGCGACAAATGTGCAGTAATCCAGCTATCGATGGCTTGGAGTTGTTCAATTTGAAGAGGTTTGGCCTGTTTTTGCTTAAATGGATGCAGCTCGGCGATACCCTTGAGTACTTTTTTGACGTGAGGTGCTTTGGTCGGATCAGGAAAGCCCTGCTCATTGTGCCAAGCTGCAAGAGCTGCAAGCCTCTGCTTCAGCGTGCTGATTGCCAAGGTCGGAGCATAATGTGCTAAATAGGAGGCAACGCTGTCAGCGGTGGCAGGCAAAAAACCACCCCATACAGTTTCGTAATGTTCAACTGCGGCACGATAGCTTTTTTTTGTATTTTCTCGTGCTGCCGCTTGGATGTATTTGTTGACATCAGTCATGCTTGCCTCTTTATTCAATGACTATCGTCTAATTTAGTAGTGAGCACTTCTATAATCCTTCATAGACTGACCGCTTTTGGGGATGGTACCGCGATGTATTGAAACACTCCAATTACTGACTCAAATGTTGGCTTCATGATTTATCTCAGTCGGAGGTTCGCTGACATAGATTAACTTGTTTACTAAAGGAGTATATGGCGCCGGCCGTCCCGGAAGTTCAGCATTTCCCAATACTTGAGATTGGTATGGTGCTCTAAGTAAGGTACTCCCGTTAACCACTCCTTAACCCCCAGCTCCCTAACCTCTACTCTGAATCCACACCCAACAGGTGATTTCAGAGTATGGCCAAACCCCTTGTAATCAGTTTACTTGTCCTCTGCCTTATTAGCGGCTGCGCCAGCCACGGCGGGCGGGAGGCGGATTATTCTGTTCAGGCCGGTGAGCTGGCCGCCAGCGTAGATTGGCCGCAACAGGCCAGTGCAGAAACCGCGCCCGGTAGCGACACGCTGGCGATGACCGATTTAATCGACAGCCCCGAGCTGCAGCAACTGGTGGCCGAAGCCCTGGCCCATAACCCCAGCCTGCAGCAAACTTTCTTCGCCCTTCAGCAAAGCCAGCAGCGGCTGCAGCAGGCCAAAGGCAGCCGTTACCCCAGTGTGGATGCCACCATCAGCGGCAGTAAACGCGAGCAAGCCGATAGCCAGTACAGCGGTTCGCTAAATGTGAGCTGGCAATACATTAGATGGCTCTACGCCTCAAGAAATGTTTCACAAACTGTTTCACGAAATAAAGTGATAAGAAGTGGCTAGCACCCCTAATAGTCATCATGGGTAATTGCGATGATGGTTTTCCTTTGAGCTTGTAACTGAGGAAAAATTTCTGTGTAAAAGTTGAAGTTAGATAACCGGAGTTTCTGGCTCCGGTTATCTTGTCTATGCTGATTCAACTTGCAGTAAATCCAGTAAGTCACAACTCAATTGGTCTGTATGCTTATTGAATTAGCTGTCGGCTTCGTTAGTTGGTTCACCAACGTAAGCAACTCATTTGGCGCGAATTCGGTTGATACCAGCTCAGCTAGTATCAGATCAAAACCGCAGAGGCATTGATCAAATCACCTGGTTTGTTTTCAAACACAATTCATAAATCCCAACTGATAACGCGCTGGTATTTATATTTAACCGAGCTCAAGCCTAACCAGCAATTAGCCAGCCTTTCTGTGCGTTAGTCTTCAATAATTAATTGCACGTCGATGTTGTTTTGCGTTGCGTTTGAATACGGGCAAACTACATGTGCTTTATCAACCAACTCTTTAGCGATATCTTTTTCAAGACCATTAAGTTGAATAAATAACGTAACTTGCAGGCCAAAACCGGTTTCATTCGGACCGATAGCTACCTCGGCGGTTACCGATGAGTCTGTTGATAATTTGATCTTTTGTTGCTGGGCAACATAGTTCAGTGCACTTAAAAAGCAGGCCGCGTAACCACCGGCGAACATCTGCTCGGGGTTAGTACCAGGACCACCGGAACCACCCAAGGCTTGTGGTGTTGAAAGCTTAACCGACAGTGCCTTGTCTTCAGACACCGAGGCGCCCTCTCTTCCACCGGTTGACGTAACTTTTGTGCTGTACAAAATCTTTTCTAATTTCACAATAATCTCCGAATTTGTTCATGTTTGTGGGTGAGTCATTGTTTGACGGTAGAGATTATATTGGTCAATTCAATACTTTTTGCTACTGTTAATATCATATTCATTGCAGATCGTATTTTATGGTTGATCGATTAGCGGCGCTGTTCGAACATTTTCATGTAAAAGCCCACACATTTCAGACTGGCCATATTTGTGGCAGTAATGTCGTTAATCCGCAAAGCGGGTGTGGGCAACTGCATTTAATAAGAACGGGCAAGGTAGTTGTTTGGCATGGTAAGAAAAAAGCCTATACCGTCACCCAACCCAGTCTTTTGTTTTATCCGCGGCCATTAGTACGACATTTCGTTGTTGAAAACGATCAACAAGCACTGTTGTTATGTGCCCATGTTGCTTTTGTGGGTAACGAAGCCAATCCCATCGCGAACGCGCTACCCGAAAGCCTGTGTTTGCCGCTAAGCTCACTTGTACATTGTGAAAAAATCTTAACTATCTTATTTGAAGAAGCTGAAGCGGCCTATTGCGGCAGGCAAGTTGTATTAGATCGTCTTTTTGAGGTGTTGTTAGTGCAATTACTCAGAGAGCTTATGGAAAGTGGTAGAACCCAGGTCGGAATGCTCGCCGGACTTGCCGACTTCAATTTGAGAAAAGCTTTAGTCGCGATGCATGACAATCCTCAAGAAGACTGGACTGTAGAACGCCTTGCAACAAAAGCCGGTATGTCACGCAGTGTTTTTTCAAATTTATTTCGCGAAACGCTCGGCACCACGCCCATGAAATATCTTCAAAATTGGCGAATTGGTCTGGTGCAAAAATGGCTCAAAAACGGACAATCAATTAAATTAATTGCTGAAGAAGCCGGTTATCAGAGTGAATCTGCCTTATCGCGAGCATTTAAGGCCCAGGTTGGCTTATCTTCACGAGAGTGGTTGGCACGAGAAGCCTAATAAGTAAATTTACAAATATTTCGTCCAACTATTTTTATGCATTTTTTTATACTGCGAAAACCTTTTCGTAGGAAAGTATAAAATCACCATTAAACCGAGCGCTATGATCCAAACCCAGGTTATATTACTGACGCTAATATAATCACCGTAATTTGGCTCCATAAATAGTCCAACCAATTTATACATTAATAATAAAACGTATAAATGCAGCAAATAAAAAAACATAGGTGCCGATCCAAAATTCACCAAAACTGCCTGCAGTTTGGTGCCCAAATTCGACATCCACAATTTGCATTCAAAAAATCTTAGTACTAAGAACGTTCCCGTTAACGTTAGTAATAAAAAATTCAGTGAAGGAGGATATTTGGTTAGATTAACCATTGCCTTTAAGCTTTCTAAAGCGGTTTCACCTGTGTGCCACACATAATCTTCGCCGTAGAGGTTAAAACCTCTAAGAATGAGAAACGAAAGCAATGTTAAACCGGCCATGGCTAACAAGTATTTTTGGCGAGATTGCGGTTTGGTATTTTTGCCGTACAAAGCTCCGCAGCCGTATCCAATAAAAATTAAACCAATCCATGGCAATGATGGATAACTTACTTTTATGTTAATAAATCCGTCTTTAAGTAGATATCCGCGATCATGCAAAATGGTCCATATCGAATAAAGCGACTGGTTTTCGTTAAAACTAATAAACGATAAAGCATTGTGCGTACAAACGATTATCAAACCAATAACAAGTACAGGTACCCTACCCAACGGATGCATAACGGCCAGCGCAATCATCGATAAACCTATTGCCCAGATAACCTGTAAATAAATCGTGTGATAGCCGCCAAACCAAGAAAAGGTCACCAAGGTAATTTCAAGAACGACTAAAAATAGACCTCGCGTAAATAAAAAGCCCTGCAAAGGGCGCGTTGTGTTACCAGAATTCTGATACAACCAAGCCGACAAACCCGTTAAAAATACAAATGTGGGCGCGCAAAAATGTGCAGCGATACGACTCCAAAACAATCCGTCACCCGTTTCCTGAATATTCATAGGATCAGTAACTTGTTGGTGGAGGAAAAAACGTTCACGCACATGATCGACAAGCATGATGAGCATGACTAGGCCACGTAGCGCATCAATACTGTTAATACGACTTTTAAGGGATGTCGCTAATTCAGAGTGTTGGTACTTAAGATCTGTTGCAGAATTCATTTAAGGTTCGTTACGCTATCAAGACCGTGCCATTACCGACTAGGGCTCAATAATTAGAAATCAATGGGTTTAATAAAATTAAAGGAAACTCTAATGAACCTAGAGTTTCCTGCGATTAACTCATGGATCAGTTAATCACAGGCTCCAAAAGTTTGTTATAGCTCGAATTTGATCGAAATATTCGCGTTTACACCGTTGCCGGGAGAATGAATGGTATCAACGCCGCTATTACCTAAATCAAACACATACTCTATGTCTTCATCGGTAAGATTATTGAGCTGCAATTTAATATTAGCGTAATTAAGTTGATAATCTGCGCTTATATTTAACGTTTCATAACCACCGAATTTACCACCAATATTGGCTTCGTTCACGTAATAATCACCTTGAGCGTCAACATGAATGCGAGTTATTAGTTTGGAATTCACTTGGTAATTAACACCGATTGATGCCGTATATTCAGGAATACTTCTAAGTTCATTACCGGTGAAATTTGTGTCGGAATCTGAACTTTTAAGAATTTCGGTATCGATAAACGCAATATTACTCCAATAATTTAGCGTTTGTGTAAGCTCGCCATTAAACGACACATCAATGCCCTGCCGTTTAGTTTCGCCAACGTTTTGCGCTATACCATCTACCAACACAAATTCATCGGTAGCTTTTTGCTGCCAGTAGGAAATACGAGTTTGTAAATAGGTGCTTAAATTCCATTGAAAACCCAATTCGGCACCATCGTTGTAAGAAACGTCTCTGGCATTACGATCGCCAGAGGTAAACGCAGCAGAACCAAACGGATGCTGAAAACTTCGACCAAGATTAGCGAAAACATCTACATCATCAGTAATCGCGTAGATCACATTAAATTTGGGCTGAATAATGGTACCAAACTTATAAATATCGCTTTGCGCTGCGGTATTTTTATTAGTAAAGTCGCCGTCAAGTCGGTCGGCTCTAAGCGCCAGATTCCAACGCAGCGTATCACCAATATCTTGTTGAATTTTTATAAAACCGCCGTAATTTTCAAATGTATAATCAAAATTACGAAGAACATTTGCGGTATCGCGAGTTCGTGTTTGTCCAACAGTACCAAAACGTTGTTCGATAATATCTTGTTGCTCGTAATCAGCGCCCCAAGTTAATAACCATTGCGGCGTTAAAAACCATTCAAATTCGGACCGAAACCCAAATTGATCTTGATCGTCAAAACGATTTTGCAAGCTACTGCTCTCACTAAATCGCACCCAACGCTCACGCTCAAAGTGTTGATAATAGGTTTTTAGGTTGTAATTAAACGTATCGGATATTGCAGAACTAAAATGAAAACTAAGATGTTCGGTGTCTTTTTCACCACCATCTTGATTGGCGTAGGGTTCTGATCGCGTAGGATTACTCTCGGCAACGGATTGCGATAAGTAACCGGGAGCATCGGCGTCATAACTACTTTTACGAGCAATTATTTTAAACTCACTGTTGGACAACAACTGCCAAGCCCATTGGCCGGTAAGGGAATATTTTTCAAGATTGGTGTGGTCCCGATAGCCGTCAGATTCCCGGTACCCTAAAGAGTAACTTTGTTTCAACAACCCAGAATCAAAACCAAAATAACCGCTTAATTCTTTTGCGTCGTAGCTGCCGCCAGAAATTTCGATTTCTTTTGCAGCATCATTGCGAGTGTTTATTTCGTAGTTACCGGCAATATTGTACAAGCCATAACTTGCATCACTAGTGCCTTTAAACACCTGTAACGAATCTATCGCCAGTGGAAAAAGTTGATCGAGCTCGCCGTAACCGTTGTGCAAATTACTGGGAATACCATCAATGATCAGTTTTGCATGGGGCGTGCTGCCATCACCGGCAAATCCACGAATGGCCACATCGGTATTAATAATGCCTTGGTTGTATCTCGCCAAATACGCACCCGGAACCTTGTTAAATAATTCTAAGGTGTCATTAACGTGTTCATAGTTAAGCTCGTCCTTGCCAATAATATCCACAGAACCTGCCAAGCCAGTATTTAGTGATTGTGTTGCTTGACCAACCACTACCACCGTTTCTAATGCTGGTTTTTCATTTGATATTTGGGTTTGTGCATTGATACTGGTCGAACTCAATATAAGCGCATAAGCAATAACGCTTTTAGAAGAATAAGTCACTGCAAAAATCCCTAGATCAAGTTAAGCATACAAAGATGAGAATGATATACATTTCGGTAATTTTTTGGAAGTGACACTTTGCCGCACCTAACTATTAACCAAGCTCTTCACCATCAACCAAAATCCTTGCGAGTGACCCAGTTTTTGTATTGAACAATCAAGCTAAGTTTGTCCGTTTTTGCAGCTATTACGTCTTTGAAGACAGAAACGACACTTGCTAGACTTTAGGAAATACTGATTCGGCCCACCATGATTTGATCGATAGCTCCCCTGGTGGGATTGGAACTAAAAAAATAAAAAGCCAAGAATAAAGAGCTAGAAAATAAAAAAGGCATAAATTGATATGCAGACAATAAATATTGGCATCATAATTTTTCCTTGTGCGCAATCTTTGGATATCACAGGCCCCCACGAGGTTTTTTCGTCTGCACAAATTTTTCAGGCAAAGGGCCAGTCATCGCTGCAATACCGCGTTTTTCTCATTGCCAAAGATCTAAATCCCGTAAAAATGTCTTCGGGGCTAACCCTTGTCCCCGACTACACGTTTGCAAACTGTCCAAGTTCATTGGACACATTAATTGTGCCGGGCTCTGAAACGGTTCACGAGGCGTTGGCTGATCTTGATATTTTAAATTTTATAAAATCTAAACATAAAAATGTACGAAGATTAGTGTCGATTTGTACGGGCGCTTTTTTTCTGGCGAAGCTTGGATTATTGGACGGCAAAAATGTAACTACACACTGGGCGTATTGCTCAGAGATGAAATCTACTTTCCCACAATTATGTATTGATCCAGACTCGCTATACATTAAACAAGATCATATCTATACCTCCGCCGGTGTCACTTCAGGCATGGATCTTTCTCTGGCGTTGGTCGAAGAAGACTCTGGGAAAAACATCGCCATGAGCGTGGCAAGAAAGCTTGTTATTTTTTACAAAAGGCCCGGCGGACAAAAACAATTCAGTGAATTCATCTTATCGCAATCACACAGTAATTTTTGCGAATTAATAGATTGGATTTTAGATAATTTATCTACCGACATTTCCGTTGAAACATTGGCGCAGCACGAAAACATGAGCGCCAGAAACTTTTCTCGAAAATTTAAGCAAGAATTCAATAAAACACCGGCAAAATTTATTGAAAACTTACGCCTGCAACAGGCCAGAGTATTATTAGAAAACGAAGCTTTGGCGTTAAAGTCAATTGCAAGAGCGTGTGGATTTAAAAGCGAAGAAAAAATGCGTCGCGCATTTCAAAGAGAACTGAATATCACACCCAATGATTATCGCACACATTTTTAGCCCATAATTAAAAGCAAAAAATCAATAACATATAAATTACACAGCCCAAATATTAGCGTAAATGTTTGGACAGTCTCTTACTGTTTTAAAAACACTAGACACATTTTTTGAAAGAGTCAGTAATCCATTATTCACGATTAAATCAGGCATTAATAATAAATCTGTAAAAAGCGTCAATCGGCTTTAATAAACCAAATTTCGCCAACATTCTTAATTTGAATCTTCACGTAAAGCACTAATCATTAAATCACACAGGATACAATATTCATGCAATTATCAGAAATCGCTGGCCTCAGACCCGACAAACTCGATAGAAAAGTGGTTAAACCTGCCATTACCAAAACTGTGGGCGTATTAATTTTTCCCGGTTTTGAATTATTAGATGTCTATGGCCCCATGGACATGTGGTCCAATATCAACCTAGTTCCAGCCCAGCTCTGGGGAGATGACAAAAATATTGTTGGCGTTGAATTAATTACTGTTGCGGCAAAAAATGAGCAAATACCTGCGCACGGCGGCATTAAAACTGTTGCTGATTACAGCTACGAGACTGCTCCCCATATTGATTATCTGATAGTACCTGGCGGTTGGGGAGCAGTGCCTTTGGTGGAAGATCAAGCTACCTTAGATTGGATACGCGCGCAGGCACAAAGCGCCGAGATTGTTATGTCTGTTTGTAACGGAGCATCATTACTGGCCGCAGCCGGTGTTTTAGATGGCTTACAGGCCACTACCAATAAACTGCTTTGGCGCGAAGCTACAGCTCCCGGACCCAAGGTAGATTGGGTTAAAAAAGCACGCTGGATTGATTTAGGTAAGATTATTACCTCATCTGGCATTGCTGCCGGTTTAGATATGACTCATGCGGTAATTTCGCGGCTTTATGGCGAAGACGTAGGAACATGGCTAGAGTTGTGGACTGAATATAAACCCAATCAAGATTGCAAATGGGACCCTTACGCAGAAAAGGCGGGCATATTGTAGCAGGCCAAACTGAATTCTCTTGCAACCACAATAGTATGAATAACTAACTCTATCTCTACGACTAGGGGTCTTCATCAGAGTTATTCCTCGATTGACCCTGAATCTGCCCCAGCAAGAGCAGTATTCAACGACACAGGGAGGTGTCATGGATTTCACCAACCGCATCATAATAGAGCGTAAAATTTGATAAATTTAAATTTTTTGTGGTACACCTGTCTAAATAACGCATCAAAATAAATCATTTAGATGAAAAATTTAAAAATAAATCGATAAAAAAATTATTTTACTGGTTATTATTTGGCGCCAATAATTATCACCGAACTTATAAACGCACACTTTAAGGTCATAATAACAGCATAAACTTAACTACATTTTGGTGCAATATATATTAAATCATTAAATATCAATACGTTATAAAAATAGGCTCAATTTTTGATTGTACAATATCAATTGTAATTCAAAATTATTGGGTAGCTAACATGAGCCAATCATCAGGACTGAATCTCTTTTCCTTCTCCGGGAAAATGAAAATTCTTCATCTCAGCTGGATCGCCTTCTTCATTACCTTTGCTGTATGGTTTAACTTTGCTCCGTTACTTCAAGCGGTTAAAGCGTCTTTAGGCTTAACAACAGAAGAAGTTAAAACGCTCTTGATTTTAAATGTCGCATTTACGATTCCAGCGCGAATTGTGATTGGCATGCTTACCGACAAATACGGCCCACGCATCACCTACACTGCGTTGCTGGCGGTTTGTTCTATTCCCTGCTTTATGTTTGCCGTTGCCGATAACTTTGTCCAAGCGGCAATCGCTCGTTTTGCCTTGGGTTTAATTGGCGCAGGCTTCGTAATCGGCATTCGCTTAGTATCTGAGTGGTTCCCGCATAACGAACTAGGTACCGCGGAAGGCATTTACGGCGGCTGGGGCAACTTTGGCTCTGCGGCGGCGGCATTCACACTACCAACCGTTGCGGTAATGTTCGGCGGCGATGACGGCTGGCGTTACGCGATGGGCATTACCGGTTTCATCAGTTTATTTTATGCCTTTATTTTCTGGGCAAATATTTCTGATACACCTAAAGGCTCAACTTATTTCCGCCCTAAAAACTTAGGCGCTATGGAAGTCACGTCAAAAGGCGACTTTTTCTTTTTAATTATCATGAAGCTACCCATGTACTTTGCGCTAGCGGTACTTACTTGGAAGCTTTCGCCAACGGGCGTAAAACTCTTGTCTCAAAATGTGGTTACTGCCATTTATGTTGGCCTTGCCATTTTGTATGTGTATGAATTAATTCAGGTATGGAAAGTTAATGGCCATATCTTCAAAGAACCCGTACCAGAAATTCATCGCTACAGCTTCAAGCAGGTTGCTGTATTGAATATCTTATACTTTGCTACCTTTGGCTCTGAATTAGCCGTAGTTTCTATGTTGCCGCTGTTCTTCTCAGAAACCTTCGAGCTAGACCCTGTAAAAGCGGGCTTGGTTGCCTCGGCGTATGCCTTCATGAACTTAATGTCGCGCCCAGGTGGTGGTTGGTTATCCGATAAATTTGGCCGCAAACCAACGCTTTTAATTCTTACCGCCGGTTTAGCCGTTGGTTACTTCTTGATGGGTAGCGTTGATAGCACCTGGCCACTTTGGTTAGCGGTTGTTGCAGCAATGACCTGTTCTTTCTTTGTACAGTCTGGCGAAGGCGCTGTGTTTGCGGTGGTTCCTTTAATTAAACGCAGACTTACCGGCCAAATTGCCGGTATGACTGGCGCTTACGGCAACGTGGGTGCTGTTATTTACTTAACCGTGTTAACCCTTGTAGATTACAGCCAATTTTTCTACGTAATTGCTGCTACAGCGGTATTAGGTTTTGTTGCCTTATTGTTCCTAGACGAACCTAAAGGACAAATTACCGAAGTTGCAGAAGACGGTAGCATCACCATGATTGATGTTGCTAAAAGTTAATTCGGCGTGGCCAGCACCTTTTGGGTGCTGGCAATAATTCTTTATGGCACTGTTCTCAGAATCACTTCAACTAAAACAACTCAAAGTTGAATACGCGGGCGTTACCAAAGCCGGTATTAAACCCCACAACCAAGATGCTTTTGCGGCATTTACACCCAGTTATAACGATCAAACCGTAAAAGGCACCGTGCTTTGCATTGCCGACGGCGTAAGCGCCAGTAAACGCGCTAGAGAGGCCGCAAACGTTAGCGTTAACGGATTTATTAACGATTATTACAGCACCCCACCTTCTTGGTCGGTTAAAAAAAGTGCCGCTCAAGTATTACTTTCGTTAAATGCTTGGCTCAATCATCAGGGACGTAACTGTTCCCCCGATGAAAGCAGTTTAGTTACAACCTTCAGCTCAATTATTCTAAAATCAACCACTGCGTATATTTTTCACATTGGTGACAGCCGTGTGTATCGCATCCGCAACCAAGAAATTGAGCAACTAACGCGCGACCATACACATCGATATCAGAGCCGAAAACATGTTCTGTACCGAGCAATGGGCATGGACCCCATGCTTGAGGTGGATTATTTAACGACCGATATTAAAGCAAATGATTATTTCTTGTTGACCACTGACGGTGTAAGTGGATTTTTAGACGATCAACAAATTCTAAATTTAATAAATACTCAGCATCTATCGCTGAATGCTTGTGTAGCCAACATTATTGCGCAGGCTTTAGAACAAGGCAGCGACGATAATTGCACCTGCTTATTGGTGAAGGTGAACGAGGTTCCCACCGAAACCCAAGAAGAACTGCAAAAAAAGCTGTCGGCTCTGGTAATTCCACCCGCCATGCACAAGGGCAATAAAATTGATCAATATTACATTGAAGAGATTTTGCATTCCGGCAGCAGAAGTCATGTTTATTGGGCACGGGATTTAGAAACAAAACGACAGGTTGTGCTAAAAGCACCGTCACAGAATTTTGCCGAAGACACTCTTTATCTTCAGGGTTTTATGCTGGAGCGATGGATTGGCCAAAAGGTTAACCACTCTTCCGTGATGAAAATTCATAATCCGTCACAAGAGAGTCGATTTTTATATCACGTTTGCGAGGCGATTCACGGCATCACATTACGCCAATGGATGCGAGAAAATCCCAATCCAAGTTTAGCGAAAATACGTCCAATTATTATTGAATTAGTAGAAAGTATTCGCGCCCTGCAACGGCTGAACATTATTCATCGTGATTTAAAACCCGAAAACATCATGATCGATGAGAATTATAAAGTTAAATTAATTGATTTTGGCGCGGCAAAAGTCGATAGCATTTCCGAATTAAATCAAGATATAGCCGAAGACGTTCCCGTCGGCACCGTGGGTTATGTTGCACCCGAATCATTACTGCATAACGTTAGCAACCATCAATCGGATATTTTTTCGCTGGGCGTAATTATCTATGAGTTATTAACCGGAAAATTACCTTACCAAGGCAACGAATATCAGCTAAAAGCTCGCACACGATATTCAGACTGGGAGTACATTCCATTAATTAAATGGATTCCCGATTCACCCAAATGGTTAGATTTAACCTTGCAAAAGGCATGTAATGCCAATCCAGCCAATCGCTACCCTGCGATGTCGGAAATAATTCGTGACCTTAAAAACCCCAATCAAGAATTTATCGTCCAACACCAACAACAACCATTATTGGAGAGAAATCCAATACTTTTCTGGCAAATATGCAGCGCTCTTTTTGCGATACTTGCGCTTGCAGAATGGGTTTGGATTACACAAAACACCTAGTAGTGCATGCATATAAAGAAAGAATACGCTGATTAAACTCGACCAACAAATACGGTAAAAACTAATCCGCCTAGAAAATGTAAATGTGTTACGCCAACGAAAAACAGCTTGGGTGTTTCCAAGCTGTTTTTAGCAAAAACTCGAACGACACTAATACCAAGCAGACATTAATACCAAGCAGACATTAATACCAAGCAGACATTAATGTCGAACAAAAGTAATATCGACTACACTCAATAACAATCCTAAACCGCAAGTTTAAACAACCACAATCTCAGACTTGTGTTTATCGCATTGAATTACGTGCATACATTGGCCACCCGGTAATTCAATATTCAAGTTATCTTGCGGCGCAATTTGAATCACAAGCTTCATTGCGCTGCCACACTGGCTGCATTTTGGATATTTAATACCCTGCACCCAATTTGGCCACCCCATTAACTTGTCTTGAACCTTTGGAAAACCTTTTTCAGTTAGCAACGCTGCCTGATCGACTTTTAAGTCGCAACCTAAACTCTTTAATTTGGCGGTATTTGGATAATCAACGCTCTCTTCCCAGCCTTCAATAGGCTTTTCCGGAGTAGAAAAGGTTTTTGGTAAAGACTCTACACCGGTTAAATCTTGAGTTTTCGGATCAAGCACGCGCACCAAACTGATCTCAGGGAGTTCTTTAATGTCTTCTAAACCTTTAGAACATTGCTCACAACAGAATAATTGCAAAATGCCCTCGCCAAATGGTGATTTCATCTCAGCAGGAAATTGTTTTGCATTTAGCTGTACCAACAACTGCATAGGTGATTTACAGCGTTTACAGGCAGGCCAAGTTTCTTTAGCAACCAAAGCGGCTTTACCCGAAAACTTAGAAAAGAGATAACTCACCTCACTATTGCCAACTTTCGGCGCCCACATTGGTTTCTCGTAAGGCTTTAACAACATTTCGGTTTCTTGCCAAAGCTCAGATGGATCTTTGGTTTTTTTTCTAAAAATATTAAAAATATTGACCATGATAAAAAATTCCTAAATACAACTTAATGTACCCAACAGCTTCATCACAATGCTGTAAAAAACGGTTGAATATCAACAAATAAACCTGACCGTTTTCTGTAGCAACTTTTAGACAAACATACACAATGCCGCCAACACTAGGTTTATTACAGCTCTAATTGGGATAGCTCAGAAAGATTTACCTGATCCATCTTACAGCTGACAATAAAGTTATTAGCTATCAAAAAACACTTTTAAATAAATTTTAAATATTCTACTACGAAACTGTATTTATCTAAAAGGCTCACAGATTGGCAGCATGTCGCACAAAGAATTACACAAAGCCAGAAATGGCGCGGCTTGTAGAGAACCCCAGAAAGGCTTATAAAAACTATAGTGAAATTAAATCAGGCTCTGAACCATATCAGATAGCATTCTTGCACAATTTGCCAAAAAATTAATTCAATTGTGACTAATTTTTCAAACACATTTTATTTGATTATTTCAAACATTAAGACAGGAAATAAAATCCCGATCCACAGAATTTTTTATATTGCTCGAAAAAATAGATTTTTATAATGTAAAAACAAAAATAATTAGAAATTATGAAAATTTAATTATATCAATTGTAATTAAGTTTCGAGTACAGCTATTTGAAGCGTAATAGTTATTTGAAACGTAAGAGTAACGGTTAGGAACCTCTGACTAAATCCGCCATGGTTTGATCAGAGGACAAAATTGACAATACAATGCTCAATTTCTTCACCATTTCAACTACTTACCATTCTCGCCATTGCCGACACATCCTTGTGCCGCATAAAACTCTACGTTAATCAGAGTTTTCGTTAAAAACTTACAAGCTGGAAGCTTTTTTCTGCGCTCGTAATTCACTTGATGTTCGAATTACAATCACTTCAATTACCCAAACCGCGATAACACTCCCATACTCCAGCCACCGGGCCCAATGAGGTTGTTCGTATAACTCAAGAGTTCCATCCAGAATATTGAAGCCATTAACGTATGACAGTAAGATCATGAACGATGCAAACCAAGCCCATAGCGAAGGATATATTGCGGCAAAAAACAGCAACCAGACGAGATACCAAGCATTTACAACAGGCGCTAATAAAAAGAATACCGCAAAAACCCAATCACCACGAATGTCGGCTTTTTTGCCAAGCACAAAGTAAAACCAATACACAGCATACAAACAACAAAATAATAATGCGGTTATGATTTTCGTTGTGTGAATATCGAATATTTGATTAAGCAAAACAACAATCGAGCCATTAAATTGCCAATTTTGCGCAAACGCAAATAAACCATACAGATCTGCGTTATTTAGATAATAAAAAGGCGCGTAAATGGCGCCAACTACGACGACAAATATAGGCCACGTAAACCACCGGCAACGAATAGCGAATAACGGTACCAGCAAAATTGCAAAGACTTTCGTACACACAGCAATCGCTAAAAATACCATGCACGCAACTTGATAATTTTTCTTTAAACATAAAAAACTGACACCCAAAAAAAACACCGCGTAAATATCGGGATGCGCTGTTAAAGAAAATTCTTTGATAATTAATGGGCTCCAGGCATAAAGAACAGCTCCCCACCTAGGTGCGACTCGCCATAACACACCAATAACGCCTAAATCGAACAATGCAGATAACAACTGTAAGCCAAAAATATCGGCGGGGAATAACCAATAACTTAAGAGAAAAATAAGTTCGGTAACTGGCCCATAAATTGTCGGAATATCGGGATAATTAATACCACCCAAAATATCTTCCATACTACTAGGTACAGAGTTATTGCCAAAAAACTCGCTGGGTGCAACACCGTAAGGCGTAGCATATTCAAAAAATACGTACCCATCCCATAAAAAACGGTAATGATCATCTTCAAAAATAGGATAAAACTGAACAGCTATTAACCGAAATATGACAGGCCAAATAAAAACCGCGGAAACTATCAATAATGATGACGACCTTAGGATTATTTCATTGCTTTGGATAGATATCGCCGCAATAACTGAACAACTAAAGACCAATGCCGTAACTGAGTAAAAAAGAGGCAAACTGGGAAATCCTTCCGAGCCTGCGGCACTGAACAGTAGATACAAGCAAACGCTGACAACAATTCCGCACACATGAATGAGATATTTTTTGGTATTTAATAGCGGATGGTGTCGAGATAAACTGAACATAGACGGTTATCAAACTTAGGCAAACGTTGATTTTATCATTACTTGACTTGTGAATTGGTACTTTCAGACTTTTTAAGCAGAATATTCGGAAGGATTTAATCGCCAAAAACACTATGTCTTGATATTCGAAATACGTTATTTATAAAAAGCGAATAAAACTCAGATTCATCCCTCGCGGCCAGAGAATTAACCTTAAATACCCCATGATTTACGCAAAGCAACACATGTGAACTTTCATATAAGCATCACAAAGGTATACCCTGTACTGTTAAACTCAAGTGACCTGACAAAATATTGCAGCAACAGAACTAGGCTGATTTTTCTAATAATTTCAATTAATTACAAAAAATTCACGGCTATATTGCATTCATACATCTGCGGCTAATGAATCATTAGGCAACTCTTTGGTCTTTCTCACAGTCTTAGGCTTCTATGACATTTTGATGACTCCGAGTTTGCCCAAAATGATCAAATTCGGAATATGTTAGTGAATTGTGATAGTCAGACGATCGATGGCCTAGAAACAACACAAACTTATCGATTAGAATCTTAACCATTATTAACGCATCGAGACTTTCCAACATTTTGGGTGTGATTTGCTGACTTAACACATAAAGTAAGCGTTTCTGCTTTATAGCAGTGGTTTCACGGTCTCTTTGCCTAAAACAACATTCAACTAATTATAAAATCCAGATTGGAGTTCAATATGATACTAACTGTTGCCCGCAAATTTACCATGGCATTCACCGTTATAGCTGCTATGTTATTTGGTGCAGAAGCCTTCGCATCCGGATCATTTTCGTCAGCGCCTACCCCAACTGTAGATAGCCCTTACGATAAAGGTAAGCGTAATTTCAACCGTAAAGTTGCCTGTAAAAAATGTCCTCTTCCCGGTAAAAAGCTGGATCAAGAGCAAGCCAAAGCCGTTATTGAAGCTCTTTACACCAATGAAGAATTGTTAGCGAAATTGGACGAGCAACAACGCAAAGATGTTGTTTTCTACTTGGCCAAGCGTTACAAATTAGACAAGTAAGCAGTTTTTATCAGAGATCCGTACGTATAACTTCGTACAGATACAGAAAAGCCCTGAATTTCAGGGCTTTTTATTTATAGCTTCTTATTAGCTTCAATTACAGACTCTGCTTGTACAAAGAGTGTCCACAGATTACCCATGTAATGTACAAATCCCATTTCATCTCCGTCATCATTCCCGTTCTTGATGAGGAATCCGCCATAGGCTTAGTGGTTGAAGAGCTTCTAGCCCTTAAAAATCCCGACGATTCTCTGCTCATAGACGAAATTATCGTTTGCGATAATGGCTCTGTTGATAATTCAACGCAGGTTGCTATCAATGCCGGAGCTTTTGTGGTTCACCAGCCTGAAAAAGGTTATGGCGCAGCCTGCCTAAAAGCCATGGAATACCTGAATGCGGAATCATCTATTGTATTGTTCATCGACGGCGACCATTCTTGTGTAAGCGCTCAAAGTGTTCCTCTAATCACCACGCTCATTGATCATGAGCAAGATTTGGTGATTGGCACTCGCGTTAAAGGGAAAATATCGAAAGGTGCTTTAACGCCGCCCCAGCTGTTTGGTAATCAACTGGCGACGTTTCTAATTAGACTACTCTGGAAAGCCAATATTACCGATTTAGGGCCATTTCGAGCTATTCGTAAACAATCGCTCAATACGCTAAAAATGCACGATCGTAGTTTTGGTTGGACCGTAGAAATGCAAGTTAAAGCTATTCAAATGGGCTTTAGCATCGAAGAAATACCCGTAGATTCACTAAAACGTATTGGTAAATCTAAAATTAGCGGGACTTTATCGGGGGTTATTGGTGCGGGTAAAGGTATTCTTGGAATGATTTTTAATCTGTGGTGGGCCGAAAATATAACAAAAGATGAAATTTACATGAAACGATCGGAAAAAAGTTAACTTTTAAGATTTTTACAGGTCACACGGACAAGCAATTTTTGAACTGAAGTTATAGGAAAACATCATGCTAAATTGGCAAAAAAATAACCTAACCGTGGTATTTTCTGCGTTATTACTCGTATTAAGCAGTTTAATTCTGTCGGTGAATGTGCACGCAGCGCCCACCTCAGAATTAATCGATTTTTGGGACGAGAGTGACGAAGAAAACACAAACACCATTGACCACAGCAAATGGCAAACCGTCTTAGACACATACCTAGTGTCAAACCATCCAAGTGGTATTAATCGTTTTAATTACAAGGCAGTTTCTAAGGCCGACAAAAGCGCCTTGGAATCCTACATCAGCGACCTTAAAAATACCGACCCACGTGAATATAACCTAGCCGAACAAAAAGCCTATTGGATTAATCTCTACAATGCGTTAACCGTTAATCTAATTTTGGACAACTATCCGGTAAAATCCATTACAAAATTAGGCGGTTTTTTCAGTTTTGGCCCTTGGGACAAAGAAATAATCACCATTGAAGGCGAAACTCTAACGCTCAACAACATCGAACACGGAATTTTGCGCCCAATTTGGAAAGATAACCGAATCCATTACGCGGTGAACTGTGCGAGCATGGGCTGCCCTAACCTATCAGCCACGGCATTTACCGCCGAAAATACCGAAGCACTTTTAGATCAATCGGCTAAAGATTACGTCAATCACACACGCGGCGTTAAAATTGAAGGCGACAAAATGCAAGTTTCAAGTATTTACGAATGGTATAAAGTAGATTTTGGTGGCACCGATGCATCTTTAATTGAGCACTTAAAACTCTATGCTGAGCCACAATTACAAGAAAAGCTAAACTCTTTCTCTGGAAAAATTACTGACTCCTACGATTGGTCTTTAAACCAACCTTAATCGCTGTAATAGACAGTAAATTGTAATAAAAAAAGAAGGCTGCGGCCTTCTTTTTTAATGGATAGCTTGGTAAACAATACCAGGATTACAATTAATCATATTGTAAAGCTTATCAGCTTGAGACAATCCCTCAGACGCGCCCAAAAACAACAGCCCATTACTTGATAATTGTCGATTCAAACGTGTCAAAATATCTTGTTTTAACTCACCCTTAAAATAAATTAAAACATTTCGACAGTAGATGATGTCGAATTTGCCCAAACTCGTAAATGAATCACTTAGATTTAAAACTTTAAACGTAACACGCTTACGAACCTTCTCAGCCAACTGCCATATCTTATCGTCTACCGGTTCAAAGTAACGCTTTAATCGCTGATTGCACAGACCGCGCTCGACTTCACTGCGATCATATTGAGCAAGTTTGCACTGTTCCAAGACTTTATTCGAAATATCCGTCGCAACGATTTCGATCTGACGTTGTGCCCACTGCGGATTTCGTGACAATACTTCTTCTGTGAGCATTGCCAGTGAATAAGGCTCTTGTCCTGTGGAGCACGCTGCCGACCAAATACGAATCTTTCCAGTCGTGTTAGCAAGACGCTCTGGCAAAAATTTGTTCTCAAAAAAATCAAATGGATAAGAGTCACGAAACCAGAATGTCTCGTTGGTGGTCATAGCGTCAATAACTTCACGCTTGAGTTTGCTGTCTGCACCGTACTCAAGCTTCTTAATTAAATCTCGGGTAGAGTTTAATTTATACTCTTCAAGTATTTTTCGAAGTCTAATACCAATTAAATAATGTTTGTTTTCTTTTAAATGAATACCGCAAATTTTCTCCAAGAACTCGCAGAAATTCGCAAGTTCTGCAGGAGAATCAAATAGCGTATCACTGGATATGGTTTTACTATCAACGCTTTTTGATCCACTTCCGTCTTGGCCAGATAATATATTCAAATTGAGGCCCCACATACAAAGGTGGAAAACAAATTGTAGGTATTGGAAATTCGTTTTCTAAAAGTTATAAGAAACTCCAAATTGTTCAGAGTTTTCATCGACTCAAAATACGTCGTTAATACAAGAAATACTAAGTCATTGAAATGGTATAGAAGCTGGAAATAATATTGTCAATTTCTAACCTCTGATTAAATCATAAAAGAGATAATCAGAGGTTGTCATGGTATTTTCCAGCAAAATACTTTCAGTTATTCCTCGTCTTCAATATTAACCAGACTTTCACCGGTCATTTCCAGAACTCGACTATTAACATGTCTGGCGAGATCATCGGGGTTGAATTTTGCCAAAAAGCTGTCCGCACCGACTTTTTTCACCATTGCTTGGTTAAACACACCGCTGAGTGATGTATGTAAAACGATATGCAATTTCGAAAGTGCCGGATTAGCACGCACCTCTGCGGTAAATGTGTAACCGTCCATTTCTGGCATTTCGATATCTGAAATGACAAGAATGAGTTCCTGCTCGACATTTTTACCGGCTTCCACCAGACCTTCTAAATATTCCAGAGCCTCTCGACCATCTTTTTTGAGTGTTGTTTTGATACCCATTTGTTCAATAACACGTTGAATTTGCTTACGTGCAATGGTTGAATCATCAACAATCAAAACATGTTTCTGAACAACTCGCTCTGCAATACCGTCTTCAATAACATCGCTACTGATTTCTTCAGATAATGGATTAACTTCTGCCAAAATCTTTTCAACATCGATAATCTCGACTAACTGATTTTCGATTTCGGTGACCGCAGTAAGATAGTTTTCTCGCCCCGCCCCGCGTGGTGGCGGATGGATAGACTCCCAATTGATATTAACAATGCGTTCCACCGCCGCAACCAAGAATCCTTGTGTCGAACGATTGTATTCGGTGATGATTACGAAACAATTGGTAATATCATCTAATTCCGTTCGACCAATTGCGAGATTCATATCCATAATGGAAATTGTTCCACCACGTATATGAGCCACACCTCTTACAATATGGTTACGATTAGGTATTTCGTTTAATGGCGGACACTGCAACACTTCTTTAACTTTAAAAACGTTAATTCCGTAAATTTGCTTGCCCTTTAAACGAAACAGCAGTAACTCCAGCCTGTTTTGGCCCACAAGTTGGGTTCGCTGGTTAACCGTGTCTAAAACACCTGCCATGAGAGTCCTCTCAGGTATACCAAATCTTAAATGGTTTGCCTAATTTGTTGTAAATCGTACGGCATAGAGATTGCTCGTAAGAACAAAAACTAAATTACCTATGATTTGTTGACATTTTATCGACACAAGTAGCTAAAACTTTAAATCTCAAAATGAAAAACAAACTCATAATGAGAATAGGATAAAAATGACAAAGCGTCTTGAGATGAAAGAAAAAACTTTTTTTAGTGGCCTTAAAGAAAGATCTTTATTCATAAAGCCCAAAACTATTATAGCGTTGGTGTTTTTTATTGCTTTTTTACAGGCTAAACATTCATTGGCAAATGAGGAATATCAGAATTTACAAATATTAAGTCAAATAGCCTACAAGGAAATTGTGGAAAAGATTTCCAACCAACAGGATTTTGACAAAATCGTTGTTAATGTTAATGCGCCAGATAATCGACTTAAATTATCACCTTGTTCGTCAAATTTAGATGCCAAATTTCCGACGGATTTTGTCTCCAAACGTCTTACCGTACAATTAAGCTGTTCTTCGCCACAATCATGGTCAATTTATTTAATTGCCGAAATCGCGTTATATAAGAAAATTGTTGTATTTAGTGAGCATCTCTCCAAAGGAAAATTAATTCAAGAAAGCGATTTAAAAATAGATTTGGTTGACATCAGTGATATCAGAGAAAGCTATTACAAAGAGATTACCCCTGTGATAGGTAAAGAATTAAAGAGAAACATCAAAAGTGGTGACATTGTTAGAGATGCCCTATTGGATATGCCGCAAGTTATCAAACGCGGACAAATTGTTAATCTGATGGCTACATCATCTGTAATCTCTGTTGAAACAACAGGTACGGCCTTATCGGATGGGCGTATTGGGGAGATTATTCGTGTAAAAAATAACCGAAGTGATCGTATTGTCTCGGGTACAGTGCAATCAAATGGTGATGTGTATATCAACCTTTAAGACTTAAAAACAATGATTAGTCTTAAAGAATCACAAAAAAATCTTTAAGAATCATAAAGATAGACCCTATTACACAGCGAGACTCAATCAGCCAAACATAGAAACCCCAAAAATCGAGCTCGTTTAAACAAAATAGCCGCTCTAACGGAAAGCTATTCAGAATAAAACTCAAGGAAACTCAGATTAACCCAGAGTTTCCCGCACACAAGGATGTGTTGCCAATTTAAAGAGCTGTAAGTGATTGAAATTGAGAAGAAATTGGAGATCACAGTTTCAAGTTCTGTCATCTGACTAATTCACGGATGAGTTAGTCACATGCCCCTAAAGACCAACACTAAAAGAAAAAATTTAAAAAACCATTAAAGGTTATCAAGACTTGGCCGAAACCAAGTACATGATCAAATTATCTGGGTTAACCTCAGTAACTCATACATAAACAACGAGCAAACGATAATGGCCATTAACTCTATTGGTAACAATGCCAATCTAAACTCAAACAGCAATAACGTGCAGAGAAACAGTTCTGAGAATGCTCGCTTAGAAACAAATTCTAGAGCTGAAACTGTTCAACAAGGTCGAGCGAATACCACCACAGGCCCTACTTCAGACGTTACGCTCAGCCCACAGGCTAACAGACTCTCGCAGATTGAAAACTCAATTGCTGCTACTAGCGACGTGAATCAAGAGCGTGTCGATCAAATACGGGCGGCTATTAATGAAGGTTCTTTTAATATAGATGCAGAATCCATCGCTAATCGATTATTAGAGCAAGACGACCTGTTTTAACATTTACTGAGTCACTCTTTATGGAAATATTGAGCTACTCCCGAAGCCGAAAGCTAATTATCGAAATATACCGTTACTCAGTAAATCCAATTAAGTTCGATGTATTAATCGACTAAAATCCAGACCGCGTTATAGATGGTATTTAACTTTGTATGCGCAGTCTTTAACGTCATTAGTCTATTGCTCTCCGGGTTAACAAATACACAATAGATATCGCTAATAACGTTCGTTACTTAAGCGCCGTATTTAAATTGTATTCTGTTTTTGAATATCGATTATTTGCGCAGTATTTATGATACCTATTGCCGTATGTATCTAAATAATCTCCTAAATCTACCGTGTAAACTATTCAAAATATTCCAAAAAATTTTCATTTCAATAATGAATATCCCATCTACTTCGAATAATTGTACTTTGTTTGAACGATTTTCGTTAAAAATTTAATTTTGTACGTTGGTTAGTTATATTTCTCGCGATTTTCTATTTCTAATTAGCCTTGGCAACCTATTTGCAAAGTAACGTTTTAAACACGAAAACGGCAAATTTTCGACTATTCTTTTGTTATTGTAAGTCAACGTTACAGCGTTTATTTAACGGAGCTCAGTATGAATCTGGTTGGCACTTTAGAAATTAACTATGAACAATTAAAACAACATATCTTAGAAGAGTTAAACAGTGCCTTAAATTTGGCGAGATTATTAGACGCTGAAAATCAATTATTGACCGATAGAGATCAAAAAATTATAGAAGAGCTCAACACCGTTGTAGAGCAAAAACAAATATTCATCAATCAACTCGAAAACAACGCCAAAATACGCGATCAATGGATTCTAGAAAATAGAGATAAAATACCGTCTCAATCTGCACATCATGATCAGACACTAAGCCGAGCCAAAAGTGAGAAAATCTGGGATAGTATTTTGGCAGAACACGCCGATTTAACTCAGCTCTGGCAGAAGGTGGAGCAACATATCCTTGTCTGTAGACGACTTAATTTAATTAATGGACGATTAATTGGTTATAGAAAACAGCGTGCTCGTCGAGTTGAAGAAATGTTGTTTGGAAAATCATCGACCCCTACCGCCTACACCGCCCAGGGAAAATCAGTTCACAACCACACATCGCAAAACCTAATAAGAGCGTAAATCAGTATTTATTAATAGAAGTACTTGAGGTTATAATCCAGCGAACGTCTCCCCATAGTTCAACAGGACAGAACGAGGGCCTCCTAAGCCCTAGATCCAGGTTCGAGCCCTGGTGGGGAGGCCAGTTTACCCTACATTTGAATTATTTCGCGCCAATGAACCTCCTACTCCTTCACCCCGCTGATTACATCTCTAAAGATTGCGTTGAAATTTACGATTATCGCTTTCAGCATTTAATGACTATTCACAAGGTGACTAAAAATCAGACGATAAAAGTAGGTCTAATTAATCAAAAAGTGGGCACTGGTGAAGTTTGTGAGATTTATAACGACAAAATTCGGTTAAAAATTACCTTAATAGAAAATAGTCCCAACGAAACACCTTTGAATTTAGTGTTGGCGCTCCCTAGGCCCAAAATGCTCAACCGAATTTTACAAACCGTTGCGACTGTAGGTATAAAAAATTTAGTATTGGTCAACTCCTACAAAGTAGAAAAAAGCTATTGGCAAAGCCCACACTTATCGGATGAAAATATTCAGCAACAGTTGGTTTTAGGGCTAGAGCAAGGTAAAGATACTATCTTGCCAAAAGTTTATCTTAAAAAAAGATTTAAACCTTTTATAGAAGATGAATTTAATGCGATGAACGAAGGTAGACAAACCTTTGTTGCACACCCAAATACACAAAAAGCTTGTCCACAGAACGTAACAGAACCAATTACTCTTGTTGTTGGCCCCGAGGGCGGATTTATTGATTACGAGATACAACTACTTAACAAAATGGGTTGTCAATCTATTAATTTGGGCACCCGCATTTTAAAAGTAGAACAAGCCATTCCTGCATTGGTGTATCGAATATTTAGTAACTCCACGTTGGGAATTTAATAAAAACAGTGTATTCGTGGCAAACAATAAAAAGCCGTGAATAATCTGATAAATGAGTAGTTTTTATGTCATTTAAAATGGCATCTTGTATTTTCATTTCAATTATTATTAGTATTTCAGCAATTGCTTACGGCCAAACTTTAGAACAATCTAATACCCAAAACCCATCTATTAGCAACCACCATAGTTCACCAGAAGAACTATTATTGGTGTATCAAACGCTTCCAATTTTACTTCAAGAATTCTCTATAACCACCAACTTTCAAGGTTTAAATAATAGCGACATTACGCGGTTTATCTTCGACACCAAAAACGTTGCAGACTCAGTAAGCATTCATAATTCTTCCGATTTATTTTATCGATTTGGCTTAGAACAAGCAAAAGACAACAAGAACACCCTGCTAACCTTAATGCAGCGTTACAAAAATAAATACAACATAAACTCTCAAAGCCTTGAGGAACTTAACCACTTTTTGCCAAATTACGCATCTCTTGCTGCTATTGAGTTAGAAAACTTAAATCAACAAAGAACGGTTTTTTACGGATCTATCAGCATCCTACTTCAGCTCCAGTCCGAAAATGATACTGAATTTAAAGACGAAAAAACGTTTAATAATATAAATGTGCTAAACGCTGCATATTACAAAAGCATTCAACTATTACTACAGCATTTAAAAAGCAATGCTATTAAAAATCCAACCACTCACACTGCTGAACTCTATTCTTCATTAGAGCAGATGGAAATTATCAATCAAAAGCTGTTATTAAATTCAATTTTAAGTGAAGCTTTTTTGTTAAGAAAACTCACCGTTTTTGATCAATTCCGAATCCATCAAATTCAGGAACATATTACGCATCTGAAAAATGGTATTGCTCAACTAAATACTATCGATGATTCTTTGTCGCTCAAATCGGTAAATCGACTAGATCAAGACTCGCTAGCATCCTATACAGAAGTCACTCGGTTATACGATGCAGTTATGAGTCAAATATTATCAAAAGAGCCTGTCTCATATGGCTCTAACTACCCTTCATTCACAGAGTGGATTGTTATTACTCAGAATATAATTCAGACGGAAACGCAACTGTTGTCGCTGTCACCAGAAAATTATTGGATACCAGAAGTAGATGTAAAAACAACAAGTAATGATTTAGACACTTCAATTACTTCAGAAAAATCCACACCTTTAGACGCGCAACCCACCGACATCAACACTGCAACGACACTAATTGATGTTAACGAACGCCAGCCAAATATTAATAACCACTCAGTGTTGGTTGAAAATATTTCAACAGACGTTTCTAACAATGCTCCATCAAGAATTTGGTTTATTATTCTTGCGGTAACATCTTTTGTTTTTGTAAGCTTATTCGCTTTTATTTTTATAAAATTAATTAAAACACGTTCAAAAATAGATACTATCGACAAGTACATAAAAGACCTGTTTACCAACCTTACCTCGTCTGATAATTATAATACCTTGCGTAAACCCTTAAATTACGCTGACGTCTTTGAATCTATTAACAACACCTTGGCGTTTAATAATGAGAAAACCCATCAACAATTTAACGAGTTTCGTCAAAATCTATCATTAAATGAGAACAAAATAACAGATCTTGAACCGATACTAGACTCGGCGATTAAACAACTTAATTCCACTGAAGTTTTGTTAAAAGGTCTTAAAGAACAAACTCATAAAAATCCATTCGAGCTCCTAGAGCAATTGCCCGATCAGTTATTAACGATGGCAAACACAACAAAAGAACAAATATTTACCTCTTTGAGCTCATTGCAAGAAAAGTTACACGACTCTGACGACACGAAAAATACAGACCATCAATCCATGTTCGAAGGTATTTACGAATTAACCGAACAAATTAATTTAGTTGCCTTAAACGCCGCAATTGAAGCTGCCAGGGCTGGTGATGAAGGTCGTGGTTTTGCGGTAGTCGCTGACGAGGTCAGATCTTTAGCCAATAAAAGCCGAGAAACTGTTGAAGAAATCGACGCAACACTTGAGAACTTAATTAATCAAAGATCAACAGAAACCCATGGAGTTGCAGAAATCCATGTCAATGACGTAACAAAAAACATTGAGCTAATTGCCAATGAATTCACCGAAAATTTAGCTCACAAACTGAATGTGTATTTGGAATCCATTCTCAACGCTGACCATACTGTTATAAATAGCACCGACTTCGCTTCCGTCGAGGCGACCATAAACCGTTGTAATTCAATGCTCAATTTAATTAACAATGAACTAAAGGGCATTAAGCACGATTTAGTTCATTATTTAACTGTTTTAGAAAACAACTAATCTCTATCAACACAACTTAATTTGCATAATTTACACGTAAAAAAACCCGGATATACCGGGTTTTAAAGACAATGGTTAAAATCAAAAAAGCTCTAAAGCAGAGAAATTAAATAACACCTCTGCGTTCTTGATCCAATTCTATGGAATCAAACAAGGCTTGGAAATTACCCTCGCCAAAGCCTTTATTTCCTTTACGTTCAATAAACTCAAAGAATATTGGTCCAATGCTGTTTTTGGTGAAAATTTGCAGTAACAAACCACCGCCTTGTGATTCACCACCATCAATTAATATTTTTTCTTTATGCAATGCGGCAACGTCTTCACCGTGACCTGGTAAACGTTCATCGATTTGTTCGTAATATGTATCTAATGTATCTTGAAATGGAATTCCGTTAGATTTAAGTGTTGTAACGGTGTCGAAAATATCATCCGTTAATAGTGCTATATGTTGAATGCCTTCACCATTGTACTCGTCTAAATATTCTGCAATTTGCGACTTGTCGTCCTTTGATTCATTCAGAGGAATAACCACTCGACCATTAGAACTGGAAACCACTTCGCTGATAAGACCGGTCTTTTTACCGTTAATATCGAATTTACGGATTCGACTAAAACCAAAAATGGTCTCGTAAAAATGGATCATTCTAGCCACGCCACCAATGTGTAAATTGTGTGTTAGATGATCAACGCGGCTTAAACTGCAATTTGAAAATTGATCTCGACTTTTTACATATCCGTATTGAGCAAATAATTTTGCTTCATGTTCATCATCAACAAGGTAAATAAGCGCAGCGCCCACACCTTTGATGGCAGGAATGCCCAAGTCTGCGTTTTCGACCGGTTCTGCACCTAACGAAACCGCTAGCTCAAACGCTTGCTGAGAATTTGCAACTTTAAATCCCATTGCGCTTGCGCCACGCACATGTTTTGCGCGAAAAACTGCTGCGCTACCGCCGCTTGTAGGATTAGAAATGAAATTAATATCAGAAATGTTGTAAAAAGTTTGATCAGCGCTCTGATGAGCACTAAAACCCATTTGCTTAAACAGGTCATCGAGTAATTTTGGATTAGGGCCAGAAAATTCTATGAATGAAATATCTGTTACTTCAACGTACTTACTCTGCTGATTCATTAACTATAATCCTTTATAAATAACTCGATTGAATGTTTATTAAGATCAGTCATTAAAAGACTAGATAACTTATTTGAGCAAATTTTACTTGTTTGGTAGTTATTACGCCTGACCATACTCAGATTTGTAACGGCCGTAAAAACTGTCGGCTGTGTGTTCTGATCATACTTAAAAACCACAATTTTGAATGCTTTTATAAACAAAATTTTGTTATTTGAGCTTATGTATATTCTTATAGAATAACTTGCTCATTCTGGTTTTAATATAGATCTAAGCTATGTTACAAATCATTGTAAAAAAATGTGACCTGTTTAACGCTTTATAAGGAATCCATTAAACACATTTTTGTATTCAATAGCGAGTGATATTCAAACAAAAACAATTCAGACAAGTTAAGTATTGTTAAGGGCGATGAACTGAAGAGTCAGCACAGCAATCCATTAACCAACGTCTCTACTCCGCGGGCAAAAAAGGGTCTAGGCGCCGAAAAACGCAGCAATTATTTTAAAAGCCTATTTGAAAACTGTCGATTTTATTGCTTGCCATTCATCTTTAAGTAAAGTGTACACAACTAGATCGTGATAACGACCGTTTAAAAACTCACCGTCTCTGTTAATTCCATCATTAACCATCATCAATTTGGTGGGAATTCTGCGACTTGCGACATTTTTAATCGCCGCAGAAATACACACCTTATTGACCTGCAAAGTCTCAAAGGCAAAATTCACCATGGTTTTGGTGCATTCCGTGGCTATGCCTTTGCCACAGGCAGATTTAGCCAACCAATAACCTAGAGTAATGGAGTGGTTAAGATTGTCGTACGGGTGAAAGCCACAAACTCCGCACAGCTCATTGTCAAAGAAGACACCGCAAATTGGCCCTAGTCCACGCTCCATTTGTAGCTGTGCGATGCGAATAAACTCTAAAGAATGCTCAATGTGCGTGTTGCCATCGACCCATGGTAACCAGACTCTAAGGTGCTCCCGGTTATGATCAACCAATGCAAACAAAGACTCTGCGTCACATTCGTGCAAGTTTTTCAGATAGAGTCGCTTATTAATCGCTATATGAAGATTTCGCATTCGTACTCACGTTATTTTGCTGTAACATCCCGATTTTGCTGCGTATCGCAGCAATGAATATTAGCGTTTGTTTAGATAGTGTAGACCATCAATTAGAACAAATGCACAAAACGTAAATACAAACAGACAAAAAAGAACAAGTAAGAGAAGTAATAATGAACATCACCAACAACAAAGTTGTGCAATTTAACTACAAGGTTTTTGAGGGCGAAACCGAACTAGAATCTACCCATTCTGGTGAGCCAGTTTTGTATCTTCATGGCCATAACAACATGCTAGAAGCGCTAGAAAAAGAGTTAGAAGGCAAGACAACCGGCGATAACTTCAAAGTAACCCTAGACCCTAAAGATGCCTACGGCGAAATTACCGAAACCGAACCACGTCGAGTACCGCGTAAACACATCATTACCAAAGGCAAACTAACCCCAGGAATGATTGTTGACGTTAACACCACCGACGGCCCAGTTGCCGCCCGCGTAGTTAAAGTTGGCCTTAAAAACGTAGACTTAGACACCAACCACCCCTACGCTGGTAAAACCCTAACGTTTGAAGTTGACGTAGTAGACGTTCGCGATGCGACCGAAGATGAAATCAGCCACGGTCATGCTCACGGGGTTGGCGGGCATCATCACCACTAAGAATAGTCACGGGCAACGGTGGATATTGGTTTGCAGTTGCCTACAGAAAACTCTGGTTAAACCAGAGTTTTTTTATTCTTCGTAAGAAATTTTAATCCTGTATAAACATCACTGGATCTATCTAACATCACTAGACATTAGGTAACAACTTGTTTGTCGTTAATAAAGCGCTGTCATAAAACACTTCTGATCTTTTTTATAGACTTTACAAACCTCTATTAAATCGCCTTCTTTTTTCCCTGCAAGAATTTGAGTTAAACCGGTTTCAGACAGTTCTTTTGCCGATTGTTTGTTGATAGAAAGAATTTTATCACCCACTTTCAGATTCTTTTCAAATGAAGTATCAACACCCGACACCAATATTTCAGAGAAATTATCACCAATGAACATAACCGTGAACGGTAGAAACCCATTACTTATGAATGACTCGAATGAGGTTTCATCAGGAATGAGGTATAAAACGTTATTAGCTAAGTCATATATGTTACGGAATTTTGCTAAAAATGCAGCGCCAAAAATTCCATACTCACGTAATTGATTGGAATTATCTTTAATATATTCGTCTTTGAATTTAAAAAAAGATGCATTTACATTATCGATCGAGGAATCATCAAAGCTTATTTTATTTACTGTACGGTAAATTATAGATTGAATTTTGCTACTTTCACTACGGTTATAAACTTTATGTGTTTCTTTTTCTACGGAGAGATTATCAAACGTTGCTGGTAGAATTAATCCGGCAGAATCACTTGAATCAATTTTAAATAAATAAGGTTGCGGCGTATCACCTTCATTTAATTGCAGTTGCAATTTGGTAAACATTACGCCGTTATCTATTATCAAAGGTACAGTAATTACATTATCGTGCTGCTTCAACAATGGTGTTAAATCGGTATTTTTTGGATGCAATGTAAAAACATTATTTTTTCTGTCAACATCAATAATAAAGCCCGACAGTAGAATATTACCTATAAACCCATCAATTGGATAATTCTTAACCACTTCTTTTTTAATAAATTCATTAACATGCACTCTAAATAGATTAACATTGGTAAAAGAAACTCCACCAATATTTAACGTTTTGCCTTTTGTGATCACGAATTTTAAAAACTTATCGACTCTAGGAATTAAGCCGATCGCACTTATATAGTTAATAGATTGCCAACTGATATTCTTGGTTCTTTTATTGGCCACCAATATAGTTTCATATCCAGACGTTGAAAATAAAAATCTTAGGTTTTTATTGCCGTCAATTTCGATGGGAATTATGGCAAGATTTTTCTCAATAGGTAAAATTGGCAATGTAGTTTCTTGTATATTTGAAACTTCAACTACCCAAGGCTCCGGGATTTTATTTGCGGCACATACAAATGATAAACAACTAAAGAGACCGAATACTAGAACAGCCTTTTTCGAAAACATAAAAATCCTACACCTATTCACACTAAATAATTACTTGGACTAAAACATCACGTAAAATAGACATAATTCACGTTTATATGTCGTAACATACCTAACATTAAAGTAATTATTTGTATAAGTGAAAGATAATCTAAATCTTTACAAAAGAACTGAACAATAAACCAGCAAATTAATGCTTCAGTTTACCTTCGAATAAATCGCTATTCATCAAATACATAGAGAAAGCCTCTTATAATTAAAACCCTGCAAATTTAGATACTGGGTTTTGGAAATGGCTTTTTAAATGAAAATGCTGAATCTGTTGTACCACAACTCTGTAATACAGCTAATCGAAGTTTGGCTTCGTCTAAAGATGGTTTTCGTCCTGCTTCAATCCACCAGAGCACCATGTAAAATTCAATTTTGTCAAACCATTCTTTACGTCGACGCATCATTGCAACATGGTCTGAATTTTTGTACGTAAAAGCGAACAATGATTCCACATCTGACCAAACTGACATATTAATAGCGATATTTGGATCGTCAAATACCTGAACATCTAAAGCATCATTGCCCTCGCCCTTAAATCGCCAGACAAATCCCGGTTGCGACTCCGCAATTGCATTAACATGATCTAAATTGTTTACAAAATCTGAATTGACAGGATGATTTTGCGGTAATCGAAACTTGGCGATATTTACTTGAGCTAATTCGTAATCCATATTTAATTTTAAACCGTGATATTAAAGTTTAGAGATACAATAATACTGCAACAGATTACGAAATCATCTAATTAAATGAAACTTTTGCTGATAGTTTTTGAATTCAGATAAAAAATAATGAGATATTTAAGGATATATAAATACTTACCGAATACTGCTCAGCGTTAGAATCAAGGTCATCACCAGCTAAATGTTAAGAATTGTTTTTAACGGCAAAATAATAACTCAGTTAGTTAACAACAAAGATGCCCATTACTACCTAATTGTCTACATTCAGCAAATAGAGAATAAAAAAATTCTAATACCGACAACTTGCAAGCCTACGGAATTGCTACGGGTGGTGGATTTAGCACCGAAAGCATAGGTATGGTTAAAGTAATAATACCTGCCAGTACTGAACTGTGGAAATGCACCTCTGAATTTTACTCAACCGACTATTAGTCTGCTTTTTATTTTTGATGGCTTTATTAATAGCAAACACGAGCGGAACACCAAACGCTAGTAATACTAACCACAACATAATCTCACCCTGAACTGTTTAGAGCTAATTCTATAAGACTATCAAATCTAAAATATTTGGTTCACATTCTTCGCGAACAGTATTATCGAATCTAAAATTGATTGGTTATTTGAAAAGTTGGCAGCGTTATTTTATTACGAATTACCGCAAGCTGCTCTTTACGTTAATACTTAGATTAAGCAAAAAAGCCGCGATTTTCATCGCGGCTTTTAGGTTAATTATTTAACGTTAACTTTAAATAATTAGAGCAACAAGCGTCTTACGTCTGACATTACACTGACTAGGTAAGTAAAAAATCGACCACAGTCGGCACCGTTGATTACTCGGTGGTCGTAACTTAAGCACAGTGGCAGCATGTTACGTGGTACAAATTCTTTGCCGTTCCAGATGGGTTTCATTTGTGCTTTTGAAACACCTAAGATCGCAACTTCTGGCGCATTAACGATTGGTGTAAAGCCGTTGCCGCCCATGGCTCCAAGGCTAGAGATGGTAAAACAGCCACCTTGCATGTCGCTTGGCGAGAGTTTTCCGTCGCGAGCTTTTTTGATCAACGCGTTGGCTTCGTCAGCAAGTTCCCAAAGACCTTTTTTATCAACGTCTTTGATTACCGGCACTAGTAGACCAACTGGGGTATCAGCGGCAATACCAATGTTTACGTATTTTTTGTAAACAACCGATTCGCCATCGTTACCCAAAGAGCAGTTGAATTTTTTCTCTTCTTTTAGCGCTGCCGCACAAGCTTTTAACAAAAACGGTAAAGGCGTTAATTTAACACCGCGTTTTTCTGCCTCTGCCTTAAGATCTTTACGGAAGGCTTCCAGGTCGGTGATATCCGCATCGTCAAACTGAGTAACCGCAGGAATATGCAACCAGTTGCGATGCATATTCATGGCCGTGAGTTTTTGAATTTTGGTCATCGCCACAGTTTCAACTTCACCAAATTTGCTGAAGTCGTGTTGTGGCATTGGCGGAATACCGGCACCGTCGGTAACCTTAGCTGTCGAAGTACCACCACCGGCTTTCGCGGTTTTAATCACGTTTTTAACGTAATTATCGACGTCTTCTTTAAGAATACGTCCGCGTGGACCACTGGCTTTTACTTCACTTAAATCAACGCCTAAATCACGGGCGAGAGTACGTACCGCTGGGCCTGCGTACACTTCGGTAGATTTGCTGAAGAGCTCGTTTTTAACACCCGCGTGTTCTGGCGCCGGATCTACTTTTTTCGCCGCAGGTGCAGCTGGTGCCGCCTCTGCTTTGGGTGCACTTGCTGGTGCTTGCGCCGCAGCCGGTGCAGTGCCTTCCAGTTCAACAACAACATCGCCAGAGCTGATTTTGTCGCCAACTTTAATTTTAACGGCTGTCACTTTGCCGCTGGCATTGGCCGGTACTTCAACAGTAGCTTTGTCGGTTTCTAAAACTGCTAGATCATCGCCTTCTTTAATGACATCACCAACTGCCACTAAAATTTCGATAACTTCTGCGTCTTCGGCACCATCCGGCACGGTAGAATTTAACGCAACAGGCTCGCCACTTGGAGCAGGCGCTGCTTCTGGTGTTGGGCTTGCCGCCGGCGCAGTAGGTGCTGGTGCAGATTCAGTAACAGCAGACACTGCACCACCGCTCACTTCTAACTCGGCAACAACCGCATCAGAAGAAATTTTATCGCCAACACTGATAACTACTTTAGTTACTTTACCGGCGCTGGTTGCGGGTACATCAACGGTGGCCTTATCGGTTTCTAGCACGGCAACGGTATCGCCCTCGGCAATAACGTCGCCTACGGCAATAGAAACCTCGATAACTTCTGCGTCTTCAACACCTTCTGGTACAACGGTGGTTCCGGCTTGAGTAGCCGTAGAAGCTTCCGGTGCAGGCGCCGCTTCTGCTTTAGGCGCCGCAGGAGCAGGTTCTGCCTTTGCTTCAGCAACAGGAGCGGCAGCGGTTTCGGCACCAGTTTCTAAAGTGCCAATTTCATCGCCTTCGCTAACCTTATCGCCAGCTTTTAATTTCAGTTCTGTAATTTTACCAGCCGCAGGACATGGCACTTCGACGGTTGCTTTATCGGTTTCGATTACAATCAGAGACTGCTCTTCTTCTACGGTGTCACCGACAGCAACGCAAATCTCAATGACTTCTACACCCTCTGCGCCGCCAATATCTGGAACAGTGATTTTTTGAGTAGACACTGTATCTCCTTAAATTTTGTCGCTAATTTTTGGTCGTTACGCCCCGCTCACTTGTGGTTTGCGAGGCAGTCTTGGCGTTTAGCACGTCATTGGGTTTTGTTTTTCTGGATCGATACCAAAGTCTTTAATCGCTTTAGTTACGTCCTCTGGTTTTACTTTGCCTTCTTTAGCAAGCGCACTTAGTGCGGCTACAACCACAAAACCACGGTCTACTTCAAAGAAGCGACGCAACTTAGTGCGGGTATCACTGCGACCAAAACCGTCGGTGCCCAATACGGTGTATTCACGCGGAATATAAGGACGAAGCTGTTCGGCGTAGGCTTTGATGTAATCGGTTGCGGCGATAACAGGGCCCTTGGTACCGGCAAGTTTTTCGGTAACGTAGGCAATTTTATTGTCGTCTTCTGGGTGCAACAGATTCCAACGATTGATCGCCTGACCTTCACGAGCAAGCTCGTTAACGCTGGTTAAGCTCCAAACATCGGCATCAACATCGTAGTCATTGCGAAGAATTTCAGCGGCTGCTTCAACTTCACGCAAAATTGTACCGCCACCTAATAGCTGCACCTTTTTGCTGGACTTTTTCTTACCTTCTTTAAGCAGATACATACCTTTAATAATGTCTGCTTCAACGCCCGGTGGCATTTCGGGATGAACGTAGTTTTCGTTCATGGCGGTCACGTAGTAGAAGCAGTTTTCTTGGTCTTCGTACATACGCTTGATACCGTCTTGAATGATCACAGCCAATTCAAACGCATAACAAGGATCATAGCTCTTACAGTTAGGAATGGTGTTCGCCAAGATTAAGCTGTGGCCATCTTCGTGCTGCAAACCTTCACCGTTTAGTGTGGTTCGACCAGCAGTAGCACCAATTAAGAAACCGCGCGCTTGAATATCACCGGCCAACCAAGCCAAATCACCAATACGCTGGAAACCAAACATCGAGTAAAAGATGTAGAACGGAATCATTGGGAAGGCGTTGTTGGTGTAAGACGTCGCCAAAGCAATCCAAGCGGACATTGCACCGGCTTCGTTAATACCTTCTTCTAAAATTTGGCCTTTTTTATCTTCTTTGTAGTACATGATTTGGCCAGAATCGTGCGGCGTGTACTTTTGACCGGCAGAAGAATAAATACCAAGCTGGCGGAACATACCTTCCATACCAAAGGTACGCGCTTCGTCTGGAACAATTGGTACCACACGACCGCCAATGTTTTTGTCTTTAACCAACGTTGAAAGCACACGAACAAACGCCATGGTTGAAGACACTTCACGCTCACCGGTACCGGCAAGTTGCGCTTTAAAGTCTTCTAACTTTGGAGCAGTCAGTACTGGGAACTCAACACGACGTGATGGAATTGGCCCTTTAAGCTCCTTGCGGCGCTTATTCATGTATTGCATTTCTGGGCTATCTGGAGACGGACGGTAATACGGAACTGTCTCTAGTTGCTCATCGGTTAACGGAATTCCAAAGCGATCGCGAAAGCGTTTAAGATCGTCTTTACCCAGTTTTTTAACCGAGTGAGTTTCGTTAATGGCTTCACCCGATGCACCCATGCCGTAACCTTTAACGGTTTGCGCAAGAATAACGGTTGGTTGGCCTTTGTGAGCAACGGCCTCAGCGTAAGCTGCATAAACTTTGAATGGATCGTGACCACCACGGTTTAAATACATAATGTCTTCATCAGAAAGGTCTTTAACCATTTCGAGAAGCTCAGGGTATTTACCGAAGAAATGCTCACGAGTATAAGCGCCACCGTTAGCTTTGCAGTTTTGCAACTCGCCATCGACGACCTCGTCCATACGTTTTTGCAGTAAGCCTTTTTCGTCTTTCTCTAACAATGGGTCCCACAAACGGCCCCAAAGTACTTTAATAACGTTCCAGCCAGCACCGCGGAAAACGCCTTCTAATTCTTGAATAATTTTACCGTTACCACGAACTGGGCCATCCAATCGTTGCAGGTTACAGTTCACCACAAAAATCAGGTTTTCTAGTCCTTCGCGACCAGCGAGAGAAATGGCGCCCAGAGTTTCTGGCTCATCACACTCGCCATCACCCAAAAAAGCCCACACTTTACGGTCTGCACGTTTAACTTGTTCACGGGCCGAAAGATAGCGCATCACGTGCGCTTGATAGATAGCATTGATTGGACCTAAGCCCATCGATACCGTTGGGAACTGCCAGTAATCTGGCATCAACCAAGGATGCGGATAAGACGAAAGACCCTTACCGTCTACTTCGCGGCGGAAATTATCAAGGTGCTCTTCATCAAAACGGCCTTCCAAATACGAACGCGCGTACATGCCCGGTGCCGCGTGTCCTTGGAAGTAAATGAGATCACCCAAATGATCACCGTCGTTGCCGCGGAAGAAGTAGTTAAAACCTACATCGTATAAGGTCGCAGCCGATTGGAAGGTCGCAATATGACCACCCAAACCTTCGTTGTTATCGTTTGCACGCATCACCATTGCCATAGCGTTCCAACGGATTAACGAACGAATACGGCGCTCCATAAACATGTCGCCAGGCATACGTCGTTCTTTGTGAGTTGGAATGGTATTGCGGTATGGAGTGGTGATCGCGGGAGGTAAATCTACACCGGCAGCGCTAGCGCGTTTTTCTAACTCTCGCAGCAACTCAGCGGCGCGCTCTGGACCAGCATGGCGAATTACCGAGTGAAGTGCATCGACCCATTCGCGGGTTTCCAGAGAATCGATATCCTCTTGCATCTATTGTCTCCTTGATTATTAGCCCACCTGCGTTAACAGATAGGTTCTTTTATTAACGGAATTTACTTGGCCTTATTGGAGTATTTGCCATTGTGTGCGCTGTATTTACGACCCATGAGCGCTTGTGTTGGGTCGTTTTTATTCGAGCAGCCATTGACAACAGCAAACCGGCTACTCACTACGAACGAAACTTCTTTAATTACGGCCCTAGAACCTTTAACAAGTTCAGCTTTTGTCAGAGAAAATCAAAGCTTGAGCCCAGAGAATATAACGATTGTTTTATTTTGTAGTAATACTACATAAAGATAAAGATTTTGCGATGAAACAGCAAGTTTTTATAAACTTAGTTTTAATACTTTTTGACGTTATACCAACTTTCGAGGCATTAAACAGACACAAAACCGTCATATATAGACACGTTTTTAGTAATTTAACGCCAAAAACCTCACAAATAATAAGATGTAATAAAGCGTTGTAGATTTACTACATTTCATAAATAACACCATTCAACTAGGTTTTTTGTAGTTAACAACCAAGAAAACTAGCCTTTTTTGTAGTTTTACTACAAAAAAATGTGAATAAAACCACCCAAAACACTCAAAACTGAACATTTAATGTACAAAAAAAGTGGCTTTAAGCCATATGTTGTAGCCGATTAGTTTTTAGGCGGTTTATAGATCACCTTTTACTTAATAAAAGCCCCTACTAATCCATAGACACAAAGTCACGCTTTTACCAGTACAAATCGATAATTAGGATTAAATTTTGGTTCTTTTGACGAATTGACCGGGCTCAGCTGTTTGTTACAGTGTGGCAACACAATGAGTCATGTATTAACCATGGTAATTACAAAATGGATTGCTCAATCAACCTTATACGGCCACTGATACGCCGCCCTCTTATATTGCTAACAATCGCAACCGGCTTAATTTTTTTAATGGTTTCTATGTTCGCCAGCGCCCACGGCGTAGACGACTCAACCCGACGTTTTTTAACCGAAAATACCGGTGTGCAATTTGTGCCATTTTTATACATAGGTGCAAAACACATGTTTACCGGCTACGACCATCTCTTATTTTTGGTGGGTTTGATTTTTTTCTTATACAACAACAAAGACGTATTAATTTACGTAACCACCTTTACCTTGGGCCACAGTCTTACCCTATTGGCCGGAGTTACGTTTGATTTAAGCGTAAACGCCTATTTAATTGATGCCATTATCGGTTTATCGGTATTTTATAAAGGCTTTGATAACCTTGGCGGCTTTAAAAAATTATTGGGCTTTCAACCCAACACCAAAATTGCGGTTTTTATTTTTGGTTTATTTCACGGTTTTGGTTTGGCCACCAAATTACAAGAATTTCAATTACCCGCAGACAGCCTGCTACCCAATTTGATTGCCTTTAATATTGGCGTAGAACTTGGCCAATTTAGCGCGTTAATCTTTATTGTATTACTGCTGAATTTTTTACGAAGAATGCCCGCCTACCAAGGTGTAACCGTAACCACAAACAGCGCTTTAATGTCTGCAGGGCTTATTTTAATGGCCTACCAAATGACAGGCTTTTTTGTTGCTTAGCAACAATTTTCAAACCGCGCTAAATACCCAATAAATCACCCAATTTGATGTATTGATTATGACCAACAATAACAACCTACAAACGCCCGAATTAGTTTCAAGCACTGCATTAATAAAATCTGTAATTGGCGCCGCTCTGTTTGCCGCCGTAATTACAACTCTTGTGGTATTGCCCGCCGAATACAATATCGACCCAACGGGTGTTGGCCATAAACTGGGTTTAACGGTTTTATCAAGCGATGGCAGTCAATCAGAGGCTGCTGACAAATTAAATGCAGATGAATTAAATGCCGAAGAAAAAGAGACAAATACACCCGGAAAAAAACTGGTTGAAGTAGTCGTGCCAGCCAAAAGCGGTATTGAATACAAATTTAAAATGGAGCAGTTTGAAAAACTCAACTACCAATGGCAAACCAACGGCCTACCCTTGTATTTTGACCTGCACGGCGAACCCGAAGGCGACACCACCGGCTATTTTGAAAGCTACACCATCGCCACAGCAGACACCATGAAAGGCAGCTTTACCGCACCCTTTACCGGCTCTCACGGCTGGTATTGGAAAAACGAAAGCACTCAACCGGTTTCGATTCAACTATTGGTACAAGGGCAGTTTAAAGTGATTGGGTTAAATCTGTAACAATCATAAATTAACTTATCAATATCATTTTATAAAAATTTTTTGAAAGCAGCTCTTTAAAATTAGTTATTTTTACTACTTTCCGATTGAATACCAAAAATATACCTCTAATTGCTCATAAAAAATTCTGTAATGTGATTTTAATCTCAATCTATAACTCTATTCTTCTGCGATTTAAATTCATAAACCTGCACCTAAACAAAATGGACTTCGATACTAGGTAACGTTAATTATGAGTAAGCAATGCCAAGATTCTTGTGTGGGTCATATTATGTCTTGCACACTACTGTCACATTCAGAAAGTTTTTCAATGAACGAGATGGCTGTAATCACAGATCGTATCAGCGAAGAAATTAAAAAAACTCAAATCCACGCCGAGCAAGTGAAAAACGATTTTAAAAATAAACTCGCCTCCGGCAAGGCAACTCGCGAAGAACTGATTATTAGCGAAACTCAAACAGAATTACCCACAGAGCCCATCGAAAAGCAAAAGGCTTTAGATCAATCGGTTCTGTGCAGCGTTGCCTGTTGTTGCAATCAAAATCCCAGCGCAGGCTCGTCGGATCAAAATTTGTATCAAGCCTGTGTGCATGGCGTTTTTGCTACCGCCGACGCTGCGCTTAACTACAAAAGCCGCTATAAGTCTGAAATATCCTTCGATATGGGTATGGAGACCGACGGCATTCCCAAACCTTTGATGCACCGAGACCCGAATAACCCAGACTGCACAGAACCATCGCATAATTGGATGGCTCGCATAAAAGAGGTAGAGGGTTATAAACCGGGAAAGGGTTATATTCGAAGGCCGGATTTAACCATTGTGAAAAATCCCACCAAACCGCCTACGACTGATAATATAGAAAAAGTAATAGAGTATAAATTTGAAGGTGACGTACGAAGTACAGTTCAAGATGATGCTTATAAATACATTGCCGGAGGGCCTGAGAATTATTCTATTTATCGTATTGGAGGGAAACCTAAAAAAGATGAACAGATGTGCAACTGCAAAAACCCAGGTCAAATTCTGTAGAGGATAAAGCAGAGAATGGACATATTTAATTATCAACATATCACTCAAGAACCAGTCGTTAATTTCTCGGACGGAGATCCCGCGGCCGTTTTAGGTTTAGCGATGGAGTTTTATATCGGTGGCCCCGGTCAACCGGGTCGCTCGGAAGCCATGGCACATTCTATAGAACTGTATCTGAAGCAAGCGGCGGGGCAATTTAAATATTATTATCTGCATGGCGATAGAACCATGCGACGCCTCCAATCCGACGAAAATATTGACCCACGTTTGGTGCACGCAATGGCTGGTCCAGATGGCATCTTTGAAATTCAGGCTGGCGTTGAAGAGGATAAAGCGCATTTTTGGTCTCTTCTTGCAAGTTGCGAAAAGGTTCAACGTCTAAATTATCTAGGGAAAATGGTCTTTACCTACCCATTTTCTTTTCTCGATCAGATCGGACTTGATGGCTTTATTCAGCAATTTGTTTCTATGTGCAATGCCATGGAAGTAGAGCATGCTTATGCTGGCCCCAGTTTTATTGAGCCTTTTAATGTCGGCGGAATGGACGCTGCAATTAAAATTATGGGTTCGCAGCTGTTTAATTTTCCTTGCTTTAACGCCTATTCGTTGGCCATGACTAAAATTCAGGCCGGTGACGGAATTAAATCCATTGCTTTTCTAACGGCAGTTTCTAACCGTATTCTAGAAAAAGCTGGTGGTGCACAAGCGGTTTTAGCTAACGCAGGCCCAACCACACTATCCTGCCCTTACAGTAACGGTGTGATTTTCCAAGCGGGTAATATCCCCCAAATCGGGTCACCTGATTTTATTCCGCAAGAATACATTAATTTAGGTCGAGCTTTAAAGCCGACACGTGCCGAATTTAGTAAGACCTTATTTTATGATCCAGAAGGAAAAGACAACAAAGCATTTACCCAGCGTTGGTTATCTCGGTTTGATGGGTAAACAATCGGATCAATAAAATGACAACATTCAACTACCAGCATATCACTCAAGAACCAGTCGTAAATTTCTCAGACGGCGATCCCGCTGCTGTTTTAGGTTTGGCGATGGAGTTTTATATTGGTGGCCCCGGTCAACCCGGTCGTGTTCGAGCAATGGCCGATTGCGTACAAACCTATCTAACACACGCTCAAGGACAATTTCGCAGCTATGCCGTTGCCAATGATCGCGTTATGCGCAGATTAAAACCCGGAGAAAATATTGATCCTGCATTGATCGAAGCAATGGTAGACCCTGACGCAGACTATGAAATTGAGGCGGGTGGAGAAGAAGACAAAGCGCAATTTTGGGCGCTGAGCAGTAATTGTATTAAAGCAAAAAGGCAGTCGTATTTAGGACATTTATTATTTACCTACCCATTTTCTTTTCTTGACCAAATCGGTCTTGATGGCTTTATTCAGCAATTTGTTTCTATGTGTAACGCCATGGAAGTTGAACATGCCTACGCTGGCCCGAGTTTTATTGAGCCTTTTAATGTTGGCGGAATGAGGGCATCACATACAGTGATAGGTTCACAGTTCTTTAATTACCCCTGTTTTAATGCCTATAACTTAACAACGACATGCATAAATTTCGGTAATGGCACTAAATCCATTG